>QNBK01000079.1 GCA_003644105.1 Spirochaetota bacterium
CCTGATGGATATTGATAATGAGGGGAAAGCCGGGAGTATTGAAACTCTGGATATTCCCTGCAAGGAGGTGCCGAATGACACGAACGGTCATGGTGGAAAGCATTCAGGACGGAATCCTGGTGAAAAATAACGATATCCCGGTGTCGAAGATTTCCTCGGCGGGGAAATTCTGGGGAGTGAGTGAGCGTCCCTATACGGTAAACAACCCTTCGGGATTTGAGCTGGTACCCGGGGATACTGTGGAGCTCATCCTGCCGACCGGACGTACGATTCTTTCCACGGCGATTACCTTTCTTTTTCCTCTTGTTCTTTTCCCGGTTGGATACGGTCTTGCTCATAGACTTGTTCCGGGTATCGGTGAGGGGGGCAGTTTCTTTGTGGGTTTCGGCGGTCTGCTGGCGGGCCTGCCTCTGGGGGCTTTAATCCGCAGACTTGCGGTGAAAAGCGGGGGCTTAACGGCGGTACCCGATATATCCCGGGTACTGACTCCTGCAGAGCTGCTTGCCTGCCGATTGAATCCTGATAGCTGCGGCAGCTGTAAACTCTGCGGCTGAGATGTTTTAAATGCCTTTTAAATGCTCTTGGGCAGTTGGACGCCAGTCCGGTTCCCGGAAGCTTAGACTCCGGCCAGTCTGTTGATGGCGGCGGCCATGCCGTTGAGTGATACCACCTGAGTGATGTAATCATGTTCAATGGCCACCCGGGGCATTCCGAAGACGACGGAGCTCTCTTCATCCTGAGCCAGGGTAAAACTGCCTTCTTTAAATACTCTACCTATCTCCCGGGATCCGTCCCGGCCCATTCCGGTCATGATGATAGCCAGAGCGGCGTTGCCATACTGTTCGGCAACAGAGTTATAGAGGACTCCGGCTGAAGGCTTGTGTCCGTTAACGTTCTCTCCATCCACAACATGAGCTACGGCTGCCAGACGTTTTTTTTCAACTTTCAGATGTTTATCTCCCGGAGCAATGAGGATACGGCCGGGTTTGATGAGGTCGCCTTCTTCGGCTTCCTTCACCTCAAGTGGGCATATTTTGTCCAGGCTGTTGGCAAACTCCTTTGTAAATCCTGCGGGCATGTGCTGGACAACAACGATGGGGACTTTCAGGTTTTCGGAAATCTCGGCAAATACCTTGCGCAGGGCGTTGGGTCCCCCTGTGGATATTCCAATGGCGATTATCTGTGGAGGAGCAGGCTGCCGGTCGGGTTTGAGCTCCGGCCAGTCGGCAATGCGTTGTTTCTCCCGGGTTGGCCGGGGTGCTGTCGGGGGAGCGGCTTTTGCGATCGGCAATACGGGTACAGGTTTTGAGATATCTTTCCTGTAGGCAGTCTGTTCTTTACTTCTCTGATATGTACCGCCGTAGCCTTTAACCATTCCGATGAGTTGCCCGGCAGTTTCACGGTTGGATTCGGGGGAACCTCCAGAGGGTTTTGTTACAAAATCCGAGGCACCCAGAGCGAGGGCCTTCATGGTAACCGCAGCCCCTTTTTTTGCCACGGCAGAGAGTATTACCACTGGAACATCCCAGTTGTTCTCTTTGCGTTTCTCCAGAAATCCAAGACCATCAAGTTCGGGCATATCAAGATCGAGAACGATAACATCCGGGTTCAGAGTGACGGTTTTCCGCAGGGCGAACATACCGTTCATCGCCGTTCCCACGACTTCGATATTCTCATCGGCATCAAGCATTCGGCGGATAAGATTGCGCATCAGAGCGGAGTCGTCGACTATCAGTACTGATATTGGTTCCAATGTTCTCTCCTATTCTATCTGTTTCCCGTAGAGACAGGCCCAATCGGTCTTGATGAATTCAAACTCGGTGTTCATACCGAAGAGAGACTCGGAATGTCCGATGAACAGATAGGAATGCGGGGCCATGGAATCCCAGAAATGGCCGATAACGTTTTTCTGAGCCGCTTCGTCAAAATAAATCAGAACGTTTCTGCAGAATACGATATCGAGATTTTTCCGGCCGCTGTCGAATTTCAGGTTGTGATAGTCGAATTTAACCAGTTCCCTGATGGACTCTTTCACCTGATACCCGTCATCTTTCGGGTCGAAATATTTCTTGAGATATTTTTCCGGTATTCCGTTTATCCGGCTTTCCGGGTAGTAACCTTCCTTGGCTTTCATCAGGGATTTAAGGCTCAGATCTGAAGCGAGTACTTCGATATCCCAGCCGGGGGGAAGATGCTCTCTGAGCACCATGGCATTGGTGTAGGGCTCCTCTCCGGTGGAACAGCCAGCACTCCAAATCCGGATTTTACGACTGCCGCTTGTTTTTTTATATTCAACCATATCCGGAATAACGTGGTTGATAAACGTGTCGTAATGGGCCTGATTTCTGAAAAATCTTGTAAGGTTTGTTGTGATGGCGTCAAGGAAATACTTTGTTTCTTCCTTGTCTTTTTTCAGAATGCCCAGGTATGTGGCCGGAGACTCGGTGTCCAGGGTTCTGAGCCGTTCCTTGAGACGGCTTTCGAGGATTGAACGGTTTGATTCGGAGAAATGTATTCCGCTTTCAGAGTAAATGTAGTCCCGGATATTCTGAAAAACACTGTCATGTAAAAAGTCCGACATTATCAATTTACCGCCTGAATTGTCCGAAGTTTAGGATGGGCTTAGTTGGGTGTCAACTTACATTGTTTTTCATCCATGCTGCGATATACTTCAACTTGATGTCTCTTAAATATAAAAAATGTGTGATACGTATTATCGGAGTAGCGTTGGAAGGGCAGCAGGAACTGCCGGTTGTTGTGTTTGACGATCCTGAAAGCGGTGATTTCATTACTGTCTCAGTAGATCCCTTCAATGCTGATATTCTTATCAGAGACTATGTCGGAGAAGCAGACTCCAGTGCTGCGGCCTGGCTTGGAAACCTTCTGGAAAGCAGGCCTCCCCTCCGTGGGATAATTAATATTGGTGATGAGGGCACTCCCCGGATTCAGTTTGAATTCGGAGTCCATCGTCCCAAAGGGCTGAAAAGAAACCTTTCTCTGCCGCTGGGAGAGGGTTTGATTCTTGCCCGCCGGCTTTCTTTGCCTTTATACGCAGAGGAGCGTCTTTTTGATTCCTCGAGGGATGAATTATTATTTCTAAACAGGGAAAAAGCCTTCGGACGGGATTTCCTTTACTTGACACCCCCGCAATTTGCTTCGGATATTCCCCTGGAATAACCTGAATGATTATTAAATCAGTGAAAGTACTCAAAGATAAAACGGTCTGGAGATAACCCTCCCTGCAGCGGCGGCGGGTGCAAATCTGTACCTGTTTTCATCACGGAAAGAGGCTTCAGCAGAAGCAGCCCGGCTCAGTGGCTGTGGCATGAACTGTGCTTCCGTTCATGATTGAGAATGGCGGCGGGAATATGGTACCGCTGGAATCAAAGTTACTTTGGTTGTATCCGGGTTGGTGAGAACCTCAATCAGTCTGAGCTTTTTATCCGGTGATGGAAGCCTTCATGGGAAGATGGATTCCAGACAGGAAAACGGTATGGATCCGGTACTTTGTGCTGAAAAATACTGGAAGGCTGTACGCCGGGGTATTGATACGAATATGGTATTTTTTTAACCGCTACATGCCCCGGGTGAGCCCTGTTTAAATTACCTTCAGGATTGAACTCCGGGGTTCCCTTTCTCTAGAGTCATCGGTAAACTGTCAGGGAAAAATAACCGGATTGGTTTTACATCTGAACCGATTCCACAAAAAGGACGCTCAAGCAGCATTCTCAATCTATGGATCAAATCACACAGTTAGAAAGTCTCGGCATTCACATACTACGGGAAGCTTATGCAAATTTTCGGAATATGTGTATGTTATGGTCGATCGGAAAGGACTCTACAGTTCTGCTCTGGTTGGCCCGTAAAGCGTTTTATGGTCATGTACCATTCCCCCTTGTTCACATTGATACTCATTATAAAATTCCGGAGATGATTGAGTATCGGGATAGCCTAACCAGGGAGTGGAAGCTTCCCATGGTTTACGGGGAAAATATAAAGGCTCTTGAAGCCAAACAGACCTTTCCCGATGGTAATGTTGATAGAATTACCTGTTGCCGTCTGCTTAAAGCCGAAGCCTTAAAGCATACTCTCAACGGAGACTGGACCCGTTACCGCTTCAACCATGAGGCCGATGAATACCAGGTGGATAAAGATACTGAAGCCTACACCGGAGTAATTGTAGGTGTACGTTCTGATGAAGAAGGCTCCCGCTCGAAGGAACGCTACTTCTCTCCCCGGGATACCGAGAACAGCTGGGATGTCGGCGATCAGCCCCCGGAGTTCTGGAATCAGTTTAAAACGGATTTTGCCCCGGGCACCCATGTCCGTATTCATCCGCTGCTTGACTGGACTGAGACAAATATCTGGGAGTACATCGAAAGGGAAAAGATTCCGACAGTATCATTGTACTACGACCAGGGCAGCGGTAAGCGTTATCGCTCTCTGGGCTGTGGTCCTTGTACCCAGTCGGTTGACTCCACAGCAAAGAATGTGCCTGAAATTATAGAAGAGCTGAAATCCGGAAAGTTTGCCAATATTGCAGAACGTTCCGGCCGGGCTCAGGACAAGGAAGACGGCGGTGGACTGGAAACCCTGCGGCGAGAGGGGTACATGTAGCATGACAGAAAATATGAATGTCGTGATTACCGGTCATGTGGATCATGGAAAGAGTACCGTTATCGGCCGTCTTATGGCGGATACCGGCAGCCTGCCCGATGGTAAACTGGAACAGGTGAAAGCATCCTGTGCCCGTAACTCCAAACCCTTTGAGTACGCCTTTCTTCTGGATGCCCTCAAGGATGAACAGAGCCAGGGTATTACGATTGACTCAGCCCGGGTGTTCTTTAAAACTCAAAAGCGGAACTACATCATCATTGATGCCCCGGGTCACATAGAATTCCTGAAAAATATGGTAACCGGTGCAGCCCGGGCGGAAGCGGCCTTTCTCTGTATTGATGCTGACGAGGGTGTGCAGGAGAACTCACGGCGCCACGGATACCTGCTTTCCATGCTGGGTATCAAGCAGATGTGTGTTCTGGTGAACAAAATGGACCTGGTGAATTACGACCGCAAGGTTTACAAGCAGGTGGTGAGGAAATTTTCCCGTTTTTTGAGAAACATCAATATGAACGATGTTACCTTTATCCCGGTTTCCGGTATGGAAGGGGACAATATCGCCTCACTTTCTAAAAATATGTCCTGGTGGAAAGGAGATACAGTTCTTACCCTCATCGACAAGTTCCGTAAAGAAAAGGCTCCCGACCATATGAATTTCCGTATGCCGGTTCAGGATGTCTATAAATTTACAGCCATGGGTGACAGCCGGCGTATCGTTGCCGGAACAATTTCTTCGGGAACCCTGAAAGACGGTGACGAATTGTTCTTTTATCCTTCGGGAAAGAAGAGCAGGGTTTCGGGGATAGAGAATTTTACCGGTGAAAGCCCGGATGAGGTGAGTGCCGGAATGGCCACCGGATTCACCATGACTGAACAGATTTATGTTAAACGGGGCAACCTTGTGGCCCGGGAAGGTGAAAAGCAGCCCCAGGTTGGTAATGTAATGAGGGTGAACCTCTTCTGGCTGGGACGGGAACCCTTTGTAAAAGATAAGGAATACATACTTAAAACCGGCACTGAAAGGGTCCGTATGAGGCTCTTTGATACGGTTAAGGTAATTGATGCTTCCAACCTGAACTCCGATGGAATGAAGAAGATGGTGGAACGTCATGATGTGGCTGAATGTGTGCTGACAACCCAGCGCCCCATCGCTTTTGATATTGTTGAGGATTTTCCTGAAACCAGCCGTTTTGTTATTGTTGACGGTTATGAGATTGCCGGAGGCGGTATAATCAGGGAAGCCATACGTGATAATCAGGCGGAATACCGGGACAAAGTGATGGATCGGAACCTGAAATGGGATACCGGAAACATATCCAGAGCAGAGAGAAGTGATTCCTACGGCCATACCCCGGCTCTCATTCTTGTAGGCGGTCCTGAAGACATCCGTAAAGCGGATTTTGCCAAGAAGCTTGAGCAGCATCTCTTTAATCAGGGACGTAAAGTGTACTACCTGGGAGTTCAGAATGTTCTGGCAGGTCTGGATGCAGATATGACGGTTAAACGTCATCATCTCTACCCTGAAGACCGGGATGAAATGATTCGTCGTCTGGCAGAATTATCCAACCTGTTAATGGATGTGGGTATTATTCTGGTAGCTACGGTTTCTGAATTAACCTTTGATGACCGGGAGGCTTTCCGAATGTCCGTAGCTCCCATCGACGTGCAGACTATCTGGGTGGGCAGTACCGAGGGATCGGATGTAACTGCTGACTATACAATTCCAGATGCAGCTGAAGCCGATAGCCATCTTGTTTCCGTGCTGAATCTGCTTAAAGAATGCGGAGTGTGCAAATGAACTTTAAGCCTACCGAGTATGAACTTGTTTCTGTAGCTTCAGGAACCCGCCGCTCGGATGAGGGGGGCTGGACCCTGGGGTTTACCGATGAGCCTCCGTCCCTGATTCGTGCCGATTATGCCAATAAACAGCTCACTATCAGAGAGAATCTCGGCGGGATGTATCAATTTGCCGACTGGCTGCCGATTCGCCGAATACTGGAAGGATCCTCTGCGCCGGTTACATACAAAAGTTCCGGGATGGCCGATTCATTGGGTTTGAATAATCTCTGGATTACCTTCAATGGATGGTGGCCTGATAAAGGGGCCGGTATGGTTACCGGTAGTTTTAAAGAGTGTGAGGCCTACAGCGTCTGTGCCCGGATGGAAGATGGCTTTGATAAAGTGCTGGTTGTGGCATCTGCAGGAAATACAGCCCGGGCCTTTGCCAGGGTATGTTCGGACAATAATATCCCCCTGCTGCTTTTTGTTCCCAGGGACAATCTGAATGCGATTGAGTTCGGTACTCCCATCAAATCCTGCGTTAAAATGATCTGTGCTGAAACCGGTGGAGATTACTTTGATGCAATCCGTATGAGTAATACTGCGGTAGCCGGATCTGATTTGTTTGTTGCTGAAGGCGGTGCGAAGAATATTGCCCGGCGGGACGGCATGGCGACGACAGTCCTCTCCGCTGTTACTGAAATCGGTCATATCCCCGATGCTTATTTTCAGGCTGTTGGAAGCGGGACCGGGGCCATTTCCGCCTGGGAAGCCGCCATGAGGTTTGAGGCGGACGGGCGATTCGGGGAAAATAATATGAAACTGATGGTGAGCCAGAATGTGCCCTTCACCCCGATGCTTGAAAGTCATGAAGCCGACAGCCGGGAATTTCTCATCCCGGATGATGTAACGGCCCGATCTTATGTTAATGAAGTGAATGCCAAAGTCCTCACCAACCGCCGCCCCCCCTGGGGAGTCCCCGGCGGGCTTTACGATGCCCTTAAGGCCAGTGGTGGTTCTGTTCTGACCGCAACCAATGAGGAAGCCCAAACGGCCGGCGAGCGATTTGAGCAGTCGGAAGGTATCGATATATCCGATGCCGCAAGCGTTGCTGTTGCCAGTCTGTTCAAAGCTGTGGAAGATGGTAGCGTTGGAAAGGATGATACCATCATGCTGAACATCACCGGCGGGGGAACGAAGCTCTACAAGGAGACTCATGAAATGCATATTCTGGAGCCTTCGGTAATACTGCCGGTGGAAGCTTCGGATGATGAAATAGTTGAAGCAGCTGTAGAGCTGTTTGGTTGAGATAAAGAAATACACCTGATAGGATTGAACTATATTTCGAAGTGAAATTTTCAGCGCTTCGGGAGATACGGTCTATTTCAGTGTATGAAATACACCTGATACAGGAGATTAAATTAGTATGATAGACATGTTTGATAAATGCGGGACTGATGAAGGGTATTTCGGGCGCTTGCGTGTCGTCGGCGATAGGTTTTTCACCCTTCCGGTGATAGATGATATCCCCGGTCCTCATATGAAGTTCCAGGGTGAAGAGAACATTATGTGGTCGGTGAACAACTACATCGGCCTGGCCAACGACCCGGATATTAAAGCCGCCGCCCTGGAAGCTACTGAAGAATGGTCGGTGAGTTCCCCTATGGGTTCCCGGATGATGAGCGGCTCCACCAGTGAGCATCTGGCCCTGGAAAAATCCCTGGCCGAACATGCCCAGAAGGACGATGCCTTTCTCTTCAACTACGGCTATATGGGAGTTCTGGGAACCGTCCAGGCTCTTACCGGCCCCGAAGATACCCTTATTGTTGATAAACTGGCCCATGCCTGTATCGTTGATTCCGCCTTCAGTGCCAAAGGCGGGAACGGCGGAAAAACCATGGTGAGATTCTTTCGGCACAACGATATGCACGATCTGGAATCGGTACTCAAAAGTGTGAATAAAACCCGCAAAGGCGGGGTGATGATACTCTCTGAAGGTGTCTACGGCATGACAGGCGACCTTGCGGACCTGCGGGGCATCACCTCCCTGGCCAAACAGTATGATGCCCGGGTGTTTATCGATGATGCCCATGGAATCGGTGTTATCGGCGAAAAAGGCCGGGGCACTGCCGATCATCTGGGAGTTCAGAAAGAAATCGATATTTACTTCGGCACCTTTGCCAAGTCCTTTGCCTCCATCGGAGGATATTCTGCCACCAGTACCCAGGTGCGGGACTGGATTGCCTACAACGCCCGTACTCAGGTGTTTGCCAAGGCCCTCCCCATGCCCTACGTGAAATCTCTCCAGGTGGCCCTGAAGAAGGTTTCCGACGGGGACGATCGGCGTCAGGCCATGTGGGACCGTTCCAATGAGCTCAAAGACGGCCTGCGTAATCTGGGCTACCACATCGGTACCGGCGACTCTCCCATATGTGCGGTGTTCACACCGGTTGGTGAGAATCTGGAAGAAGTGGCCATGACTATGCTCACCTATCTGCGTCAGCATAAAATATTCTGTACCGGAGTGATGTGGCCGGTGATTCCTCCGGGTCTGGTGATGTTCCGGATGATTCCCACCGCCGCACATTCCAAAGAGGATGTGGCCCGTACCGTTGAGGTATTTAAAACCATGCGGGACGATCTGAAGGTGCAGTTCCCACTGAACGATGATCTTGTTTCAAAGATTAAGAAGATTTTTCGGGACTAGTTCGGGGAATTTCTGATAATTGACCTCTGGCAAGCTGCGGGAACCTCCTGCAGCTACAGAAACATAACCGGTCCTCTCGGGCCGGTTTTCATTTCCGCTGATTGAAAAAATCCCTGTAAAGCCTGAAATGGTCGGTTTCTTCATATTTCACAGTCTGCAGGGGGCTTTTATCGAAGCTGTAAATCCGGGCTCCCGGGAAAGAGAGCAGTATCGGTGAATGGGTGGTGATGATGAACTGAGCATGCCCCGCTTCGCTGTTCTCTCTGATAATCTTCATCAGATCCAGCTGGCTCCGGGGGGAAAGGGCCGTCTCCGGTTCATCAAGCAGGTAGAGCCCTTTGATAGCATAACGGCTGCGGAAGTAGGACATCATGGACTCCCCGTGGGACTTGCTTACCAGTGATTTCCCTCCGAAATACTTCAGTTGCCCGGGATCCGTTGAGGCCCATTCGTCCAGCAGCAGGGTAAAGTCCTTGAAAATCTCGGAACCGAAAAAGGCGCCGGGGACCGGTACTCCGGTCCAGTTCACTTTGAGACATCTGTGCAGCATTTCCTCATACGGGTTGTACTTGTGCCGGGCTCCTCCCTGATACCGCCAGATGTGAATTCTGCAGGCCCGGGCCAGAGCTTCCAGCATGGTGGATTTCCCGGTCCCGTTCTCTCCGGCAAACAGTGTGACAGGGGTTTCAAAAGATAGAGAATCCGTCTGCTGCAAGAGGGGGAGTGAAAAAGGGTAGTGCTCCCTGGTGGGGAATTTCCCGTGCAGCAGGGTTACTTCGCTGATGTGTAGTGCCATCTATTATTTTTATCCCTTTACCGACCCGCATCCGCCTTTTACCCGGCCCAGGCCCAGAGCGTTGATAATGAATTTCGGAAGCAGCTTACCCTGGGGACGTTTTGAAAGATCGAGATACCAGCCCCATTTTTTCATTACCGGGAGTTTTTTGGTTTCCACAAACTCTATCAGGGTTCCGTCGGGGTCTTCCACGTAGGTGAATCTTCCGGCGGCCTCCCCCATATCAAAAGGGGTACCTGAGTCTACGGTGAAGGGAAAGCCGCAGGACTTGAGCTTTTCTTCCAGGCTGTCCATGCCCTGTATATCGAAACAGAGGTGAATGAAGCCGCCGTCTCCCCAGTAACGGTCTTTGAATATTTTTTCCGGTTTTCGGTCCAGGGCTTGTACCAGCTCTATTTTACTGGGACCGAACATGGCGGCGAAGGGTCCTGCGGGCTCGGCACTCCGGGAGAGCAGCATCCTGCGGAACCGGCCGCCGCCGCCGCTGATGGAGCTCCAGTCTGAGAAACTTCCCTCTTCGTCGAACTCAACAATATCGTATCCCAGGGCATCCCGGTACATGGGCAGGGATTTCTCAATATCACTCACACCGATCAGGGCACCGGAGGGTCCGCCTGTGGGATGGCCCTTGGTTTTATACCATTCGTCTGACCGGACAATCTGGAAGATATTTCCCCAGGGATCCCGGACAAAAAAAGTGGGTTCACCGTCGGGGCCGACTGCCGGGTCTCCCAGGACTGAAGCACCCGAATCAACCAGAAAACGATGAGCCACCACCGGATCGTCAGTTTTGATGCGGGCGGCAAAGATGCCGGTGTCTCCGAGAACCGGAGGCTTGGCGGGATATACTGTTTTTCTGCTGGTGTACTGCCATATCTCAAATCCGCCCCCTCCCCGGAGGTTGATGGCCAGAACCGCA
>QNBK01000080.1 GCA_003644105.1 Spirochaetota bacterium
ATTCCGGAGCTGAAATATGAGAAGCTATCTCTACTGTCCGGGAAATAATCCGAAAATGATTATCAATGCCGGTTTGTATGGTGCTGATGGATTGGTTTTTGATTTGGAAGATGCAGTAGCCCCTGAGAAGAAACAGGAAGCAAGGATTTTATTATCCCAGGCTTTTTCAGAACAGATTGTACCGGTTGAAAAATCGGTTGTTCGGATTAATGGCCCTGAATCCGACCTCTGGGAGAAAGATCTGAAGGAACTGATTCCTGCCGGAGTCAGGGTAATACGAATTCCCAAAGTGGAGCATTCGAATCAAGTTCAGGAAATCAGTGGTGTTATTGAGAGAATTGAGAGTGAAAATGCCGTCACTTCAGGAGCGGTTGTTTTACAATGTATACTCGAGACGCCTTTGGGTGTTGAGAATGTATTTCTGATAGGTGACAGTTCTTCGAGAATCTGCTCTTTTTCATTTGGTGCGGAAGACTACTGTAATGCTCTCGGAATTCAGCGGGGACAGGATCTGCTTCCTCTGGATTACCCGCGCAGCCGAATTGCTTCTGCCGCCGCCGCTTTCGGATACAGTGCCTATGATACAGTCTGGGGCTTTTTAGATGATGAAACCGGATTGAAAGCCGATGCAGTCAGAGCAAAGAGCCTGGGGTTTGTAGGGAAATCGCTTATTCATCCCGATCAGATTGATATCGTGAACAAAGTGTTCTCTCCCACTTCTGAAGAACTTGCCGACGCCCGGAGCATATTTGAAAAAGCCGGTTTGACAGATGGAGGGGCCACTGCCGTTAACGGTCGTATGGTTGACCGGCCTGTACTTCAGCGGGCTGAAAAAACCATTCGTCTGGCTGAAGAGTACGGAGTTCAAGTTTCTAAAGATGATAAATGATGCTGGAAGGGAAATCCCGGAGAAAATCGAAGGATTAGGTTCTGTACGTCCTTTCAGAAAACTCACATTGGGACGATCTGATCAGAAAAGAAATAGAGCGAATATTAAGAAACCATTGATAACTGAGAGGGTTCCCCGGATAAGCAAAAACCTTGAAGGGGCAATCAGCCGCTCCGGGCTGAAAAACAGGGACAGGATAAGTTTTCATCATCATCTCCGTCTGGGGGACAGCGTAGTAGAGCAGGTTCTTTTTCTGCTTGAGCAGATGGGATATCGTGAGCTCATCCTCTGTGTCTCTTCGGTGATGGGGCCGGCAACCGCGGCAGTTTTAAGAGCTGTCCGGGGCGGAGTAATCAGGCGAATTGAAACTACAGGTTTAAAATCTCCACTCTCAGAAGCACTTCAGGCAGGAGAAATTCCGGAGCCGGTGATTTTTCGATCCCATGGTGGAAGGGCACGAGCCATTGAAAATGGTGAGACGCCGATCAACCTGGCCTTTATTGCCGCATCTGAAATCGATAGAGAAGGAAATATGACAGGCACTCAGGGTATAAACCGATTCGGCTCAATGGGTTATGCCATTGTGGATGCGGAGAATGCCTTTTATGTAATTGGATTAACAGACTCTATCACTTCCAGGCCTTTACTTCATATCAGTATTTCCGCCTGCTTTGTGGATGAAGTTGTTGAGTTAATTTCCATAGGCAGCAAATCGCAAATTGCAGGAGGTTCTATTAGGATTTCCCGCCGGCCTGTTGAAAAACTCATAGCCCGTCGGGCTGTGCAAGTTCTGGCAGCTGCAGAAGTAATCAAACCGGACTTTTCTTACCAGTCCGGCAGTGGTGGTATTTCCCTGCTTGTTACAGCTTTATTGAAAGAATATATGATGAAGAATGAGATAGTCGGGAGTTTCGCCTCAGGTGGTGTAACCGGCAACCTTGTTGATTTGATGAGAGATGGGTTTTTTGATTTATTGTGGGATGTTCAGAGTTTTGATGACAAAGCGGCAGTATCTCTTGGAGAGAATCCCTCTCATCGGGAGATGAGTGCCTCTCTCTATGCAAACCCTGAGAATCCCGGGTGTATCGCCCATAAACTGGATGTTATGATTCTTTCAGCAACAGAAATTGACCGTGATTTTCATGTGAATTCAATAACCGGTACTAATGGAAGAATCCTGGGAGCATTAGGGGGAGCACCTGATACTGCTGCTGGTGCCAGCCTCACCATAGTTGTATTGCCTTCATTCCGTGGCAGGATACCGACAGTTAATCATCGTGTACAAACCGTCTGTACTCCGGGGAATACCGTGGATGTCCTTGTCAGCGAAAGAGGAATAGCCGTGAATCCACAACGTGAGGATCTGTTACGCTGTCTGAATGATAGTGGTTTGGAGATTTTTCCGATTAAGGAGCTTGTTCGTAAAGTTCATAATCTGACAGGAGAACCTGATCAGCCAATAGCAGGTAATCGTATCCGTGGTGTGGTTGAATACAGGGATGGATCTATTCTTGACTGTATCCGGAGCTGATACCGATTCTCCCCAAGCGTACATCATGCTATACTCCGCCTCATGCTTTTTAATATGAATATAAGGGATATCCTGATTATCCTCCCCCTTTTGATAATGAGTCTGTCGGTTCATGAATACGCCCATGCCAGAGTATCAACAGCATTAGGCGATCCCACTCCCGGGAATCAGGGACGCCTCACCCTCAACCCCCTGGCTCACCTGGATCCCATCGGCACCCTGATGCTGGTGATAGCGGGTTTCGGCTGGGCTCGTCCGGTGATGATTGATGACAGGTACTATAAAAACCGCAATCTGGGACTGGTTCTCACATCGATGGCCGGCCCACTCACTAATCTGGCAATTACCGTTGTAATTCTGTTTATCTTCAAACTTATCTTCATGTTTCAGGTGGTGAATTCAGCGTTCATTGTGTCACTTTTTCAAATACTGCAGCAGGCGGCTTTTCTGAATGTGATGCTCTTTGTTTTCAACATGATACCTATACCGCCTCTGGACGGCTCCCGTCTCGTATCAGCGGCTCTCTACAAGCGGCCTGATCTGCTTATCCCCTACAACCGTTACGGCGGGTATTTTCTGTTGTTTATCATTCTTGCCGATCGTGTCCTGCCGATGGACCTGTTCCCTCTGGGGCGATGGGCCGGTGGAGTGTTTAATCTATTGGCGGGCCTGATTCTTTAATTTTTAAAGAAACGCTTTTCCCCGGTAATCCCGGGGTTGTTTCTTATATGGGTTCCGCCATCTCCAGTTCCTGATAAAGGGTGAGAAGAAAGTCCCTGTTATCCGCAGAGATGTAGTTCATGGAACCGCCCATGCGGTTGAAGGTTTTCAGAAAGCGCAGGTAGTAAGCCGGATCTGTGGAAGGCGGTTCGCCCCTGGTCCAGTCCCAGGAGGATTTGGCCAGATCCACAACATAAATTTTATGATTTTCAATCTTTTTCCCCTGCTGCAGCCACACATTCTGTGCCATGGATAGTGACTTTTCAAAAATCATCGGAGACATCACTGCCGATCCGACAGACAGGTATACTCCGCCTTCAAGACGGGAAACACTTTCGGCGTACTTCAGGAAATCCCGTTCAGCGGTCCTTCCGATGGCCGCTCCGCAGTTCACAGGGTGGGTATAGATGATATCATGACCGAACATGGGATGTCCGGTGAATGGAACACCCAGTCGGAAGGCCTCACTTTGAAGGCCGAACTCCTTATAGCGGTGTTTGATTGTAAGGAATCCGGGCTTGATGCTGAAATCAACAATCAGGGAGAGTAAATCCGCTGCAGCTGCAGCTTGTGCGGGATTGCTATCCAGGATCCGGGTGATTTCCGACTTTAAAATTGAGATTTCAGGAATCATCAGCCCGTCGTTCAAAACCATGGATCCGATGGATTCTCCATAGCCCTTGCCCTCATAGGCTCCCACAGCAATGGCCAGATTCAGGTAGTACCCGGTCTCTTCCCAGATTCCGAACTGTCCTTTATTCACATTACTGCGTACATCTTCACTGCTTTTTCCCTGGAAGGCGAACTCCCAGTCGTGAATGATACCGGCCCCGTTGGTGGCCAGGTGAGTAATATAATTCTTGTTGATCATGGTGCGGAGCACCGGTGACATACCGTTTTTAATTGTGTGAGCACCGAATGCCAGGATTACCGGAGCATCGATTCTTCTGGCTTCCCGTATCTCTCCGGAAATCTGTTTAATCAAGTCTGAAGTCTCTGCAGGCAGAACTGCAGGAGTATCATCTGTTGAGACAAAATCCTTTTCTATACTGACTTTGTTTTCTCTGGTACTGAGAGACGAAAATTGTATTTTTTTTCTATCAAACATGAGTTATCTCCCTGACACCGGGAAACAGCAATTCTTCCAGTTCCTCTGTATATGAAAAATCAGGTATGAGGATATCAGCCCCGGCAGAAACCAGGCGTTTCCTCTTTGCCTGATTGATACCGTGGCGTTTTACCTCATCACTCACCAAACCGATGCAGTAACCACCCCGTTTTTTTGTTTCACGGAGTTCAACAGGGCCGTCTCCGAAGGTAACAATTCCTGCAGCCGCATCTCTTCCGATATCATTGATGATTTTCTTTACAACCATTCTTTTCGGATCTTCATCCGGGTTGCCCAGAGAGCCGAAAATACCGCCGTTAAAAAAAGACGCATATCCCATAAATGAAGCTTCTTTTTTAACATCTTCTTCATCGGTTCCGCTGGCCAGGAAGAGGGTGATTTCTTTTCCCCTGAGGTATTTCAGGAAGGAAATGGATCCTTTTACAGTGTAATCTTCAGGACTGAGATTCCCTGATTCTATACGTTTAACTCTTTTTCTTACCATGTTCAGGAGTCTTGTATTGAAGATGGACTTGTATTCCACTGCAGTAAGTATTTCGTCCTCGGGAACATATCCGTTATCCCGGATAATCTTGATGAGTCCCATCATCTGATTGATGGTTTGAATTCCGGTTGTTTTCTCAATGTACTCTGAAACCTGTTTTGAAACCTGTTCAAAGGAGCGTTCATCAATACCGGTTCGTTTGTCTCCGAGTATGGATTCCACCATCATCGGCTCCATGATTTTTTCCCATCCCTCCCGGAGTGTTGAGATGGTTCCATCGTGGTCGAAAAGGGCGTATTTGAAATCCCGGGAATAGGGTTTTTTCTCTATGATTTCGATTTCACTGTTTTTGTAGTAATCCCGTTCTGCTGAGAGGGAAGTTTTCTCCGTATTATATAGATAGTCCGGGTTATTACCCTGTTTCAGGATTTCCTCCGGGCCAGCGGTTCCGGTCTGGAAGAGTTTCTGTACGGTTACCGTGGCTGCGATGTTCCCGAGTTCCATAGCGATTGAGGCCTGACATCCACTGCTTAAAGCGGCGGCTATTCCTGCGAGCATACTGTCTCCTGCACCGACGGTATCTATTTTTACCGGAGTATGGATTCCGGGAACGGATTTGATTCCTGACTTGTCAGCCAATATGCATCCCCGGCTGCCCCGGGTGAGAAACACCGTTTTCCCCCAGCGTTTGAACAGAGCGGAAGCCGTTTCTCCAGCCTGATCATCACTCATTATGGCATTTGTATCCCGAAGCGGTTTTTTCAGAATTGCGGCGCCCTCGTACTCATTCAGCTTTCGAATAGTCTGCGGGTAGAAATCGTTGAAATCCCGGGAATCCACAATGGCGGGAATGGTGCATTTCCCCCCAAGGAAGTCTGCCAGACTTCGGCGAAAGGATCCGGTGTGAAGACCGTTTCCCAGCTGCTGATTGATTATCAGCAAATTATAGGAATCAATACTGGAGACAAGGTTTTGAAGTATTTCAGAAACAACTGATTCCCGGGGGATATTATTATTGCCGATATCCATCCGGGGTGCCTCCCGGTGATTCTCATAGAACTTGGAATAGACGTTGGTTTTCCACTGCTCATCCTGAACCAGCAGATTTCCGGTGCCGATACCGCAGGCTTTCATCAGGCGTATCATTTCTCGGCCGTACATGTCCTTACCGCTGATTCCAAAGGCATCAACCCTGCCGACTCCCATGGCTTTCAGGTTGTGTGCGACATTGGCGGCGCCTCCCAGGCCAATCCGAAAATCACTAACCCCCTGGGTTTTCAGGCCGGTTTCAACAGAAAGCTCTGAAAGCTCAGGATCGAGAAAGTAGTAGGCATCAAGACAGAAGTCACCGATAACAGCTATTTTTGCCTTCCTTATCTTTTCCAGAATAGTTTGAATCTGACTTTTTTCCATGAATCACCTCGAATCTTATGTAACCGGTACCATTAAGAATACAGGTTGCCTTCCTGCCTTGTCAACGACACTACCCTATGTTAAAGTGTCTTTCTGTAACCGGTGCCAATTATCTGGGAGTGTTATGAATATCAACGACATCGCCGCTATAGCCGGTGTGTCAAAAGCGACAGTCTCAAGAGTTCTGGCCGACAGCCCGAATGTCCGGGATTCCACCCGGGAACGAATTCAGAAAATCATCAGGGACAATAACTTTGAGCCTAACTTTCTGGCCCGGAGTCTGTCCAGGCGGAAAACCTTTTCGGTGGGTGTGATTGTTGAAGAGATGGCCAACCCCTTCTTTGGAAGTATTCTCAGTATGATAGAGAATGTTCTGAACGATAAGCATTATACAATGAGTCTGAGCAGCTCCAACTGGGTGAAGGAAAAAGAGTTCGCCGCCGTGAGAAATATGATACGCAATAGTGTTGACGGTATGATTGTATCGCCGATTGCGCTGAAATCGGAAACCATCTCTATCCTGGGAAAATCTTCCATACCGGTGTTGCTTTTGAATAATTATACGGACAATCCGGCTTTCAGCTGTGTAACATCCGATAATCTTCAAGGTGGGTCTTTAGCGGCGGATCACCTGTTGTCTCTTCCTTCTTCGGAGAGACAACAGATTATCGCGGTTACCGGCTTCAAGCATCAAACCCTCGAAGAGCGCATGGATGGATTTACCCGCCGCATCAAGCCTGAAGTATACGAAGAGATTAACACCTACGAAGACGGGTTGAATCTGGTTCCCACACTTCTTACCCGGAACAGTATCAATGAAATAAAAACCTGCCTCTTTATCACAAATGACAATGTTGCCATGGGTGTACAGGAAGGTCTTCTCAGACATCAGGTGAATATCCCGGGGGATGTGAGGATGATAGGTTATGACAATATTGATTTCTCCGGCAGATGCCGGGTTCCTTTAACAACGATTGAACAATCTCCCGGTGAAATGGGCCGTATAGCGGCAATGGAGATTCTGGATATGATTGAAAATCCGGAAAAAGAACTACGGAAATTTCGCTTACCCACTCGCCTGATAATCCGGGAATCCAGTCCTGTCATGCCGGGGGAATAATGGAACAATACTATCTGGGTATCGATATCGGCGGAACCAAATGTGCCGTTATCCTAGGAGACGGAAACCAACGGATTATTGAGAAGCAGGGGCTGAAAACCGACCGCAGTATTTCCGCTGCAGCTATGATCGGGAATATTATTGATGCGGCTGAAATTGTTCTGCAAAATCATCCTGATAAACCTGTGTTGTCTACGGGAATCAGCTGCGGAGGGCCTCTGAACAGCCGTACCGGGATGATACTCTCTCCCCCGAACCTTCCCGGATGGGATGAGGTTCCAGTTGTTCGTTTTGTAAAAGAAAGATTGGGTTGTGATGTGTTTCTTCAGAATGATGCCAATGCCTGTGCCCTTGCCGAATGGAAGTTCGGAGCCGGGAAGGGGAGTGAGAACATGATATTTCTCACCTTCGGTACGGGTATGGGTGCAGGGCTGATTCTCAATGGCAGGCTGTACGCCGGGAAGCAGGATATGGCCGGAGAGATAGGGCATGTCCGCATGGAGAATAATGGTCCTGAAGGATTCGGTAAAGCCGGTTCCTTTGAAGGTTTCTGCAGCGGCGGGGGCATTGCCCAGCTGGCGGTTGCCCGGGGACGGGAACTTATTTCTCAGGGGAAAACCGTACCGTATTGCCCGAATCCTGAAATTCTGGAAAAAATCAGCGCTAAAGATGTTGCCCTGTGGGCCCGGAAGGGAGAATCTGAAGCCCTGGCGGTTTACCGGAAGAGTGGTGAATACCTGGGCCGGGGTTTATCGATATTGATAGACCTGCTGAATCCGGAAAAAATCATTATCGGCAGTATCTTCTCCCGGGATCGGAATCTCCTTTACCCTGCTGCGATAGAGGTCATCCAAAAAGAATCTCTGAAATTCTCTCTGGATGCCTGCGAGATACTTCCGGCGGGCCTGGGTGATGAGATTGGAGATATTGCCAGCCTGGCCGTCGCCTTGAATGGATTAGAATCAGAAAAGGACTTCCTATGAATGAAGTGAATGAATTACACGAATTGTTTCAGAATTATCCCCGGCTGAGCCCCTGTGCTGATGATATACGGAAGGTTCATGATGCCCTGATTGAATCCTACACCCGTGGGGGAACTTTGCTGGTTTGCGGAAACGGCGGGAGCGCAGCAGATGCCGATCACATTGTCGGAGAATTGATGAAGGGTTTCATGAAAAAACGTCCTGTTGATAAGAACGTCCATGATGAGTTCAGCTCTCTGGATCCAGAGGTTTCAGACTACCTCGGGAAAAATCTTCAACAGCCCCTTCCTGCAATCTCGCTGGGATCTCAACCTGCACTGCAGACAGCCTTTGCCAACGATGTGGCCCCGGATCTTTCCTTTGCCCAGAGTGTTCTGGGTTATGGCCGGGAAGGGGATGTCTTTCTGGGTATTTCCACCTCGGGAAACTCACGGAATGTTTATTATGCTGCATGTACAGCGAAATCCCGGGGCTTGACGGTTGTCGGGTTGACTGGAGAAGACGGAGGTCGGCTGAAGGATATCTGCGACATTATAATACAGGTTCCAGCAACCTCAACACCGGTGGTGCAGGAATTCCACCTTCCGGTTTATCATGCACTCTGTGCGGCGGTTGAGGCTCATTTTTTTGATGTGTAGTTCATTATAAAAGCGTCTTTTACAATCCGTATTTCTCGATTTTTCTGGCCAGGGTTTTTCGGGTTACCTCAAGTTCTTCAGAGGTCCGGGTGCGGTTACCCTTGTTTCGTTTCAGAGCTTCGGCAATGAAAATTTCTTCGAAGCGGGAGACAATTCTCTCTGATGCCTCTTTCAAGGGTCCAGAGGTAATTCCTTCAGAAAGACCTTCCCCGGAATTATTATCATCGTCAGGATCAAGTTTTTCTTTAAATGAGATAATTTCATCCCCTTCACATAGTAAAACCGCCTGATTAATCAGGTTCTGAAGTTCCCGGATGTTTCCCGGCCAGTTATGGCGGGAGAGCTGTTCCAACAGTTTCGGATGGATTGCCTGAATTGATTTGTTGTAACGCTCATTGTAATGATGGATGAAGTACTCGACTAACAGGGGGATATCATCAGCCCTCTGACGGAGGGGCGGCAGCTGACAGGATATAACATTAAGCCGGAAATAAAGATCTTTACGAAAACTGCCTTTGTTAATCATTTCTTTCAGATTCTGGTTTGTAGCGGCAATAACACGGACATCCACATGAATCTGCCGGACACCTCCAACCCGTTCAAAGCTCCGTTCTTCCAGAACTCGGAGAAGTTTGGCCTGTATATCCAGGGACATATCACCAATTTCATCCAGAAACAGGGTTCCTCCATCCGCCATTTCAAACTTGCCCAGCCGCTGTTCCAGAGCACCTGTAAAAGATCCCTTTTCATGCCCGAAGAGCTCGCTTAACAGTAATGACTCAGACAGGGCTGCACAGTTGGTCCCGATAAAGTTCGCTTCTCTCCTGTTACTGGTGAAATGGATGTAACGGGCCAGAACTTCCTTGCCTGTACCGCTTTCTCCGGATATCAGGACGGATGCAGGTGTGTCCTTAACCTTGTCTGCTATGGAGATTGTTTCTCTGACAGAGGAGTTCCGGGTGAGGAATTCCCTCACATCCAGGTTGCTGCGAAGTTCCGATTTCAGAAAGCTGTTTTCAAACCTGAGAGTTTTAAGTTCCAGGTTTTTCCGGACAGTCTCCAGGAGACTGATGTTGTCGATGGGCTTGAGGATGTAGTCGGCGGCACCTTCTTTCATGGCAGTAACGCTGCTGTCGATACTTCCATGGCCTGTTATCATAATTACAGTCAGATCCGGTACGATATTCAGGGCTTTTCTGAGGAGATCAACTCCATCGGTACCTTTCAGGCGAATGTCGAACAGAGCAACATCAATTCTCTCGTTATGAAGAGTTTTTAATGCGGAAATATCGTCTCCTGCTGTAAAAACATGAAATCCTTCACGTTTGAACATGCTGCCAAGGGCGAAACGGATTCCCTCTTCATCATCAACGATGAGTATTCTGGAATCATCAACAGGTTTATTCATCAGAAGAAATATCTCCAACCGGCAGGGTGAGGGTTATGGTTGTCCCCAGGCCTTCCTGGCTCTTAACGTCAATTTTCCCTTTGTTCTTGCCCATAATGCCATAAACGATAGACAGGCCCAAGCCTGTTCCCTC
>QNBK01000081.1 GCA_003644105.1 Spirochaetota bacterium
AGAATATCGCCCTTAATCCTGGAAAAATCAGTTGTTAAAAAGTAACCGGGAGTTAAATCACTGGTAACATCAACACCGGCATATTTCAAAGCGGTAACATAAAGAGGTTCCCGAAGTCCGTGTTCCAGTAAATACCCCGAGGAAATCATTTCATGGGCATTAAGATCTGCAATGATGCGCCCATCGTCAATCAGAATAATTCTATCCACCTCCCGGTGGAGTACATCTTCAATCCGGTGTTCTATGATGATGGTTGTTTTTAACTTATCAGCATTCTTTTCACGGTGAATGCGGTCGATCAACTCAATGGCATACTTCCCGGTTTCCGGGTCCAGATTGGCCAGAGGCTCATCAAAAAGCAGTATTTCGACATCATCAACCAATATTCCGGCAAGGGATGTCCGCTGCATCTGCCCGCCGGACAGTTCATGTGGGGACTGTTTGAGAAGGTTCTGAACACCAACCAGGGTGGCTACATCCTTTACCCTGGAAATCATTTCCCTTTGGGGAACACAATCATTTTCCATGGAAAAAGAAATATCCTCGGCTACAGATAAGCCGACAAACTGAGCATCCGAATCCTGCATTACCGTACCGATTGTTTTTGACAGTTCAAAAATACCGGTGTTCTGTGTCACAGTACCGTTGATAGTCAAAGAGCCATCAATCTCGCCTTCATACGAAAAGGGAATCAACCCGTTAAGGCAATTCCCCATCGTACTCTTTCCACTGCCGCTGGGGCCGACGATGAGGATTTTTTCCCCCCTGAATATTTTCAGGTTGATATCCTTCAACGTCGGCTTTGACTGGGCAAAGTACTTGAATGAAAAATTGATAAACTCGATAACCGGAGCTTCTTTTATGCTGTCCAAATTAACTATTCAAGACTTCCTTTCTTGGGTATGGTTTTTGACCATGCAAACATCAGCAATGTTCCAAGAACACCACAGCTGATTACACCGAACAATGCAGCAACCGCACCCTGGGTAAATACCAGATTTGATGGCTCTGCATAAATCCAGATATCCAGTAACGGTGCAACAATCAGCCAGGCAACGATGTTTCCGATTACCTGAATGATATTCCAGGTGATTACACCCTTGAGTGTGAATTCGCCTTTTTCAATTCCGGTTCTCTTGTATGCCAGTCCGAAAATAAAACCACTCACGCCGCTGGCAATTACCCAACTCCACCACGGAGAACCGTATTGAGCGGCATCACTTAACGCATGGCCGATAAACTGAATTAATGCCCCGGCTATGGGTCCGAAGAGAACCGCCATCAGAGAGCCTAATGCGTAGGCGGTTTGAAACTGTGTTTCCGGTACCCATGAGGGTATTTTCACAAACATGAATAACACCATGAACAACGCTGCACCAATACCCGTGGCTACAATTTTCTTTGTGCCGAATTTAAACATATGCTGAACCTCCTGCAATTCAGTGATGTTCCTTCATAATTACGATTATGAAAGAACTTTACAATAACTATATTCTTTCAAGACTGATCGTCCAGTCAAAACCTGATTGAATGTTATATTTATCCACAAAACTCTTCATATTTGTACCAACGGCAAAATAGCCTATCTCGTTGTTGTAGATAATATCTTCGCCTTCTTTAACACTGCCGAAGGATTTACCGTAAAGAACATCCTTCTCGTATCGGGTTTCACCCTTATATTTAATAGTTACCCTTACCATCGTATCAAAGTCAATATTCAGAACTTCAAAAACAGCAATCGGTATATTGGTCCATATCATTCCGAAGAGAGGATCGAGAATATCAATCATTCCATCCACACGATTACCCGAGACTGCAGCTTCCGGTGTGGGATGGCAGATAATATCATCAGGATTTAGTTCAGGGCCAACACCTTCAAAATCAATAACCCCGGCAGCCAGTCTGGCACCGGTATAGGCATAAACATCTCTGCCGTGAAAGACATGTGATTTCTCACTGCCCTTCACCCTGTTTACCGATTCATCAATCTCTCTGAGAGCGGTGACACCCACATGCTTCACCAGATGTGTGAGGGTTCCGTTATCCGGGGTTACGATATAATGGCCGGCTTTTGTAAGAGCAACAACACTTTTACGGCTGGTTCCCACCCCCGGATCGATAACCGAGACAAAGACACAGCCAGAAGGAAATGCCGGGCAGGTTTGAAACAAAGAATAGGACGCATCCCAGGTGTTGAACACCTCAATATTATGGGTAATATCCATCAGCTTCAAATCCAGATCGACACCCATGGCAACTCCATACATCTGGGCCACAGTCCCTTCCAATAAACCGAAGTCACTTTGAAAAGCCAGTACTTTATTTGTTTTTACCAATTGCACCATTTATACCGCCTGATTCACTGATATTCTGATTTTATTTTCGGGACCGGTTTTTATTCCATAAGATTTTGCAAAACTTCCCTGATGAATCCCTACGGCAAGATTCATCATGGAGTTGACATAGGCCAATTCATCCCCGGGATTTACATCGTTAAATGATTTACAGAATGGAATTGTTCCATGGTACAATTCAACGCCCAAATGAAGTATCACCACATTCAGCATATCACCATAGACAGGTTTTATGGCCTCCAGATCTGAATCAGTTATATCAGTCCATAAATGCCCGAATCGCACATCCAGGATTTCAACGGTCCCGGTTAAGGCGCTTCCCTCAATCTGAACCTTATCCTTATCAATCTGTATCAGGCTGCTTAATTCCAGCCTTTCACCAACATCTTCATACCCGATTACCCCGGATGCAAGCCGGGCCCCGGTGTAAGCATACACATCCCGGCCATGAAAAGTATGAGATCCATCACTCCCCTGAAGCCTGTTAACCGATTCATTAATTAGCCTCATTTCAAGTACACGATCAGAGAGAAACAGGTGAGTTAAAGTTCCGTTATCCGGTGTTACCACGTATCGGTTACCGGTAAGCCTGACCACAACGCTCTTTCGATCTGAGCCTACCCCGGGATCGACAACCGAGACGAAAACGGTTCCTTCCGGCCAGAAATCAACCACCTGAAAAAGGCGGTAAGAGGCCTCCCAAATGTTAAAAGGGCTGATGTCGTGGGTAACATCACTTATTATAATGTTTCCGTCCACACCGTAAGCGATACCCTTCATGGCGCTCACCGCACCATCTCCCAGGCCGAAATCGCTTTGAAAAACAAGTTTCCTCATCATCTGCATTATCTATCTGAGACCGGTAGATTTTTCAAACTGTATCAGCCAGTCCCTTCCGGCACCGATATCATGGGCCCTGGCGAAATTACCCTGATTTATGGCCACACCCACGTTCAGCAGGGAGTTGATATATATCAAAGTGGCCCCGATATTCACATCACTGAAAGATTTTCCATACTTCAGATCGTTGCCGTACACAATTCTCCCATAATGGGTTATCTGCATGCCGATATAATCCCCGAACTTCACCCCGAGATCGGCAAACATCTCCCTGGAGCAGTTGGTCCAGAGACTGCCGTACCGGGCATCCAGTATATCAATGGAAGCGGAGATAACACCGTCATCAATAACTGCCGGGGTATAAGGATGAACAAAAGTTTCCTCCGCCGGTAATGCTCTTCCCACTCCAGCCAGATCGATCATACCCGCAGCCAGGCGGGCACCGGTGTAAGCGTACACATCCCGGCCGTGAAAGGTGTAGGAATGCTGAGAATCCTTCAAACGGTTCTCCGCCTCCTCTATCTCATGGCGTTCGGCAATTCCCAGAGTCTGGGCCACATGGGTAAGGGTTCCATTATCCGGAGTAACAATGTAATGCCCTGTATTTGTAAGGACTGCCACACTCTTCCGGTCGGTTCCCACTCCGGGGTCTACCACCGAAACAAAGACGGTACCCGGAGCCCAGAACTCCACGGTCTGAATCAGCCGGTACGAGGCCTCCCAGATATCAAACTGGGGTATCTCATGGGTAAGATCGTACAATTTCAAATCAGGGGAAACGGCGTTGGCCACGCCGTACATGGCGGCGACAGCGCCGTCCACCAGGCCGAAGTCGCTTTGGAATACAACAGTTCCGTTTGTTTTCATTCTACCAAGTATACGAATAAACCCGCATCTCGCCAGAGGTGTTCCAAAACAAACAAAAAAACTTGATGAACAAAGGCCGAAACCCTTAGAATCAAGCCAACAGCTATGGAAGAACATTACATCTACTACCTTGATTCCAGTCTCAAACTCTCCAGGGGCAAAGAGTACATCATCGGCCGGGCAAAGGAAGCCGATATTCAACTCACCGACGAGAGGGTTTCCCGGAACCACGCCTCACTGAGATGGTCGGGAAGCGGATTCGCCCTGGTAGACCTCCAAAGCACCAACGGCACCTTTGTAAACGGGGGAAAAGCAGGATCTATCAGGCTCCTGGACGGCGACCGCATCCGAATCGGCCCCCACGACCTCCAGTACATTATCAGCAGTTCAGAAGAAAACTCCATTCCCCAGCCCGACGATACCCTGATATTCGAGCGTAAAGTACACGAGCTGGCCAAAGAGGCGGATTCTCCGGAAATGGCCGGAAGAATTCGGGACTTGAAGCGCTACTACAACCAGAATAGAGATGCCCTTTCGGACATGGCCTTCCGGGACGAACTTACCGGCCTGTTCAACCGCCGATACTTCGATCAGAAACTTCAGGAAGAGGTAAACCGCTGCGGCAGGTACGGCCGCAACTTGAGCCTGATACTCGGAGATATCGACCATTTTAAAAGTTACAACGATGAATTCGGTCATCAGAAAGGGGATGAGGTACTGCAGTCCGTCTCTGAAATGATAAGAAGCAGCTGCAGAAATTCGGATACCGCAGCCCGGTACGGCGGAGAGGAACTGGTTGTGATTCTTCCGGAAACAGATGCTGAAGGTGCATTTCTGGTTGCTGAAAAAGCCCGGAAACTCATCGAAGCCCGGTCGGGAGATGTGGCGGGAACAACGGTTACCATCAGCATGGGTATTGCCGCCTTCGGAGTGGAAAATGACGGCCCTGCCGAACTGGTTGCCGCTGCGGATAAGGCCATGTACAAGGCGAAATCCTCCGGGAGGAACTGCTGTGTTATGGACCCCCTGAGTCCTTCCGGCATAGGATGAAGCAATGGCCGTTCTTACAGCAAAAAAACATCCGTTAACCCGGGCCGCACACTACATATTCCTGCTGCCTTTTCTCCCGGCGCTGCAGCCTCTGCTGGTTCATTACCGGATGGCCGACATGATTATATATCTCTCCGGAATTGTGCTGGTTCTGTTTCTGGTGATATACGGTAATCATCTCCCTCTGTTGAAAACGGACAGCAGCGGTTTGAATCTTTTCCTGCATTACCGCCATAATGCCGAGTACCATCCCTTTACCGGTTTGGAGAATTACAGACGTTCAGGGAGCAGCCGTATCAGTCTGTACTCTGTGGATTACCGCCCGGTTGTACTTAAAATGAAAAAAAAGGATGTGGAGAAACTCATCTCCATTCTGGAAGAAGAAAATATACATGCAATTGAAAAATAATTTCATTCCCCGGACTTTATATCCGGTGTCCCTCCTCCTGTTTTTTTTATTTCTGCTGACCTCCTGTCACCCGGACCTGCCCACTGTAAGCGAAGGAAATGAGGACCACATCAGCCTTGAAAAATGGCTGGATGAAAGCCGCAGAACTCCCGGAGAACTGCTGACCGAAGAACTGATTGCAGAACGATCGGTGGTACTCACCCAGGATAATCTTCTGAGAGCCGATACCGTTAATCTGATGAAAGCCATAGTACCTGTCCTTTACGTTGCGGGAGTACGTGAACTGGGACTGTTTTTTCTGGATTCAGCACAGCAGATAGAACTGGACGCCTACATTCTGGACGGTAGTGATAAAACCCGGGCCGAGAAACTGCTGTTCTCCGCGAATGCCGCTCTGGGTTACAGCGAATACTGTGATTTTATTCTTTATGTGCGGGAGTTCAACGGAAATCTGGATGCGGGAGAAGAGGCAATTCGCCTGCTCGCCCTGGGGGAGAATGGCAAAACTTCTCCTGAAATACTCACTTTGGCTCTGGAGAATCAGGAACAAAAGCCCCCGGTGTTTCTCTGGATTCCAGCCGAAGATTTGGAAATGCTGCCGGAAAACCTGGTAATTCTCTCTCACCACGGTCCCGGAAAGAACACTCTCCGATGGAACGGTCTGATTGAAAATGTCTGTGCTCAGCGTGATATCCGGGATTGTACCTTCGCCTTCAGAACTACAGAGCCGCCGTTTCCCGGGTGGAACGATAAAGAAGCCGGCATCAAAGCCGATATTTACATCGTGACACCCTTCCCTTACCGGGCGGTTCAGCCCATACCGGATTTTATCACACCGGAAACAGCCGCCCGGGCTCTGACATTCTTCCCGGAGATAAGTATGGAGAAACCTTTAAGCTGGATTGCATTCCGTATGAACCGGATTACAAGGAAAGCGGCCTCAGGCTATAACCACATGGTGGAGAATCTGAACCTGCCCGGGGTTTCAGAATGATTTTCAGGGCTTAATGTTGTTTATTTCCCGGTTAAACAGATCTTTCAAGTCGCCGGAATCTTCTCTGAAGAGATAAACAACATCCAGGGAGGCAATTGTATCTGTAACAGCCTTGATTTTCCCCATAAAAAGGGTTTTTGAAATATATTCACCCACCCGCTCTTCAGTGGCTACGGCATCAACATTGTTCCAGATCTGCTGCACCATCCCCTGAATATCATTCTCGAAAAGCTGGTATTCAAAACCGGCATTCCGGGCAATATCCTCGGCAAAAGAGCCCCGTTGAACGGCAACCTTTCTCCCTTTGAAGGATTGAACATCCGTCATATCACCAGAAGTAGAAAACAGCTTTATATTAAACCGACTATAGGGTTTGGATGCGATTACCGGCTCTCTGGCAAAAAATTCATTCGGCCAGCCGACATTCAACAGGAGATCCAGCTCACCATTCATCAGTTTGGAATAAAGGTCGGCCCATTGCCCTCCGATAAAAAGGGCTTCCCTTCCAGCCAATCTTAAAAGTGATTTGACATGCTCCACGCTGAAACCTACCGGGCTGCCGTTTTCAATATGTGTCCATGGCGGATAGGCCGTATCATGTCCGATTTTTAATCCGGTGGAATCAGATGAGAGGGATTTCTCAAGAAGATTGCCGAGGTCGTTGAGGTCTGCTGCAGAAAGATCGCTGGTTTTTTCATAGCTGTTTACCGCAGATTCTATCAGGGGAATCTTCTCAATGGTTGATTCACCGGTTTTATGAATGATATCCAGGGATTCCAGCAATGATGCGGTTCTTGAGGCTTGATTTCCCACCAGTGTATTAATCGAGCCTATCTCCTCATTGATGGTTTGGAGTTCATCCGCCGAATCACCTAAAAGGCCGCCGGTGGTTCCAATGGTTCCCAGAACATCGGATTGTATCCTTCCATATTCATTGAGAAAATCATTTGCATCTTTCAGTTTATGATTAAGCTCTTTTAAAATATCAGAGATACCGCTTGTGTTTGTACGGCTGCGGTCCGCCAGTTTCCGGATTTCCTTGGCAACCACCTGAAAGCCCCGGCCTTTTTCCCCGGCTCGGGCCGCCTCAATCGCTGCATTCAGGGCCAGAAGATTGGTTAACTCCGAAATATCTTCAATAACATCAATTCTCTGAACTATCATATCAATGGAAGTATTCAGCTGGTCGAAGACGTCCATCAGATTACGGAATCCGGAATCGATTTTCCCCACGGAATCAGCGGCGTCGGACATTGAATGAATGCTCTCTCTGGAGCTTTCAATATTGTTCTGAATTATCCGGGAGGATTTATTGACAAGATCGGCCATCTCCTCTGCATTTCCGTTAACTGCCTGAAGATCGTCGAAAGCTTTCTCAATCAGATCCTGAAAATTAGCAGTGGATTTAAGATACTCATCCTGAAACATCATGATGATATGAAATATCTGATCGGAATCAATCTGGTTTCCCAGAAGTTTATTCTTCCGCAGTATCACTTTACTCAGCAGTTCAGCTGTTTCTTTCAGTTGTAGTTCCAAGGGGCATCACTCTCCGATGAAAGACTCAAATAATTTTAATTAGCGTCCAGCATCTTCTCATCATACATGAGGTGTGTATGCTTAGCGAGTATTTTCAGCGAAGATTGTGAAACCCGACAAGTCCGAGAGACTCTCCCATCCTTATGGTGGAGGCCGAATTGTTCAGTGTGTAAAGATGAATTCCCGGGGCACCCCGGTCCAGCAGATCACGCATCTGTTCTGTGGCCCAATGGGTTCCTGCCATTTCAACACCTTCATCGGTTTCCGCCCTGTTTACCGCACGGATTAAACCTGATGGGAAGCGGGTTCTCGGAGCCAGTTTGGCCATGTGATTCATATTTGATAATCCGGTAACAGGCATTATCCCCGCAATAACCGGAACGGTAATTCCGGCAATTATGCAGCGATCGACAAAATCATAATAATCGCGATTATCGAAAAAAAGCTGAGTAACGATGTAATCAGCACCGGCATCCACTTTTTCTTTCAGAAAAACAAGTTCTTCCAGACGGTTAACCGATGAAGGATGCCCCTCGGGAAATCCTGAAACACCGATACCCATCCCCGGATAATTATCCTTGATAAAAAAAACCAGATCGGAAGCATGGGGAAAAGCTCCGGGAGGTTTGCTTCTACCGACAATTCTATCCGAGGGAGTATCACCCTTGAGGGCCAGGATGTTATGAACACCGCTCTCGGCATACCTGTCAAGAATGGATTTCATTTCATCCCGGCTGTGGCCGACACAGGTTAAATGGGCCACAATTTCTGCATCGGTTTCCCGGACAAGCTGGGTTACCAGTTTATGGGTGTGTTCCCGGGTGGCACCGCCGGCACCGTAAGTGACGCTGATATAGGCAGGATTCAGATGGTTCAAATCTGTTATAGTTTGATATAGTTTCTCCCAGCCCAGGGGGTTTTTCGGAGGAAAAAACTCGTAACTGACCGCGGTTTTCCCTTCACTTAGTATCTCTTTAATCAGCATATTCGGATTCTCTCTTTTACAGGTTCGTTTCTACAACAAGATACAGTAGTCTTTCACGATGGTCCATCACCGGGATTTTCGGTAGGATGAAGCCATGATCCGATTAAACAACAACTACAGCAAGCTGCAGGCCGGCTACCTTTTTGTCGAAATCTCCCGGCGGGTAAATGCCCATGCCGAAAACCATCCTGAAAGTAAACTCATCAAACTGGGAATCGGGGATGTTACCAACCCCCTGCCCCCTTCGATTATCAAGGCCTTCCATCAAGGAGTTGATGAACAGGCCGAGGCCGAGAGCTTCAAGGGGTACGGCCCGGAACAGGGGTATGCATTCTTAAGAGAAGCCATTGCCGAGGCCGATTATGCCTCCCGGGGATGCCGGATATCCGCCGATGATATTTTTGTCTCTGACGGGGCGAAGTGTGATACCGGGAACTTTCAGGAACTCTTTGCCGATGACGTTACCATTGCCGTTCCCGACCCGGTGTATCCGGTTTACGTGGACACCAACGTGATGGCCGGTCGTACCGGAGAGGTCAGAGACGGTCGATACGAAGGGCTTATCTACCTGGAAGGCACCGAAGAGAACGATTTTGTCCCCTCTCCGGCAGATCTGCCCGAGGGCGGAGCGGATCTGGTGTACCTCTGCTTCCCCAACAACCCCACCGGGGCTACAGCGTCCAGGGAACAGCTTGGAGAATGGGTTGATTGGGCCATAGACCGGAGGTCACTTATATTATTCGACGCCGCATACGAGGCCTTTGTCATCAACCCCGATATTCCCAAAAGCATCTACGAGATTCCCGGAGCTGAAAAATGCGCCGTTGAGTTCCGCAGCTTCTCAAAAACCGCCGGATTCACCGGCACCCGCTGCGCCTTCACGGTGGTTCCCGGCAGCATCGAAATTGACGGGATGAAACTCCGGGATATGTGGAACCGCCGGCACTCCACCAAGTTCAACGGCGTCTCCTACCCGGTACAGAAAGCTGCCGCAGCGGTATACGCCCCGGAAGGTAAAAGAGAAACCCGGGAATTGATAGAAGGCTATCTTGAGAACGCAAAAATCATTCGCGAAGCCATGAACGAAGTGGGTTATAAAACCTGGGGCGGGGTGAACAGTCCCTACGTCTGGGTAAAAACCGGGGAGGATTCCTGGGACACCTTCGACACGCTGCTCAATGAAGCCGATGTGGTAGTAACCCCGGGCAGCGGATTCGGGAGAATGGGCAAAGGATTCATCAGAATCAGTGCGTTCAACTCCAAAGAGAATGTGGAAGAGGCCATCAGCCGAATCCTCAAGGCACTCAAATGAGACTTGGAGGGACACAAGGATGAAAAAAACCCGGGAGCGGGAACCGGACAAGCCCCTGCAAAA
>QNBK01000082.1 GCA_003644105.1 Spirochaetota bacterium
TCTCAATAATCTTACACAATCCATGGATTGAATTGACATGAAAGTTAAACCGGAATGACTCAGAGATAAGATCAACCACCATCGGCTGAAGGAAAGAAAGGGCATCCCCTGATGATACAGTATCCTCCGGCCGCAATGACGTGTGGGGTGTGAGCGGCCGAATCAGGTTGAAAGGTGTTTCCGGGAATCTCAATATGAAAAGTTTCCAGTCAGGTTTTTTGTTGTAACGTTTATGTAGTCCTGGCTGGACTGGCTGCACATGGTACTGCAAATGTCTTCATTCCAATATTCCCTGAACTGGTTATGACTCTGGGAGCTGCACAGGTTCGATTCTGGATCTGGGCAACATTTACACTTCTGATCGGGATTTTTGTTATGATACTCAGCGGAGTTAAGTCCGGGAAAAAGAACTAATAAATAATAAATGACGGATGTAAATACCAGTTGCCCTACTGCAGAATTGGATGAACAGAATGTTTGCAAAGGAATAACCGCTGGAACGACAGCTACTTGGCGAATACAAATACGAAGAGCTCTTTTACTCTTTTAATACATTAGATACGAAAAGGCATATTCCCCTGATGGTATGGTATATTCCTTAAGGGTATCAGGACCGCAGCTGGCAGTTCCCAGTCCCCTCTGTTTCAAGTCCAGTGTGATGATGGTTCCTTTTTCAGGTACGGGTTCATTCGTGTGTAAACATCGTGTTAATTCTTCAGCAGTAAAGTGACTTACTGTGAACTCGAAACGGCCCTTGAATGTGATACTGCTATCCTGGTTTCGAAGTGTCATGAACCGTACATCGGTTTTATTTCCGTTTTCCTGGGGTAGTATGTAGGGGACAAACTGATCCTCTACAGTTCCCGAATACAGACCGACCGGGGCGCTGTTGCGGTCAATATAGTTTTCCCAGGGTCCTTTCCCGAACCATTCCACATCTTCATATCCGGGGATAGTTGTCATTTTAACACCTATACGGGGCAGCTCCGGCAAGTCTTTATGGAAATCAAAAAAATGATTTACAGTAACTCTTCCCTGTGTATCAAATCCGAAAATCATCTCATGTATGATGGGCTTCAAGGGATCGGTTCCTTGGTAGATTCGTCGAATTTTGAACCGGGGACTCAAAGGATTATCAATTTGGGTGGATATTTCTTTGCCTATGAGGGTCAGGTTGTTCAGACCTGCAGTTTTCCATAATCCTGAAGGTTTGGTTTCCTGACCTTTCCAGCCTCTGATTCCATCGTTATCGGTGGGAGCCCTCCAGGTGTTTATCTCCGGTAGAGAGGAAAAAAGCTCCTTGCCGTCACGACGAATGGAAATGAGGTTATCAGTATTCGGGTCTGCCTGTACTACCCATTTACCACAGGAAAGTTTGATAGTGGATTTATCTTCTCTCAGGGTTACCGGGAACTTCTGTGATACCGTGCTGGATTCAAGAACATGTTTCTGACTTGGAAACGGAAATTGCTCCCAGGCCAGTTCATGTCCCTCTGCAGCCCAGGGCTTATCAGATGCAGTTTGAAGACTGAAGAGTATGAATGCCTCTTCATCTTCTGTGCATTCAGGAATGTCGTGGGGAATCACAAGGTCTGCTGATTCACCCGGATCAATCAGCGGTAACTCCACTCTGCCGGATTCCACCTTCCGTCCGTTTACCTGGACATCCCAATACAGGTGAAAGTCTGATAAATCGGTAAAATCCTGACGATTGGTTAACTCATAGCGCCCCTCGGAGACACACAACGCCTTCATGATGATCGGCTGGGTGAGTTTCTTGAATTCGTACATCGCCGGATGAGGTTTCCGATTCGGCCATACCATACCGTTTATACAGAAATCAAAATCATGGATTGATTCACCGAAATCACCGCCGTAGGCCCAATATTCAGTGCCGTTTTCATCAGTTTTTTGAATTCCCTGATCCACCCAGTCCCAGACGAAACCACCCTGCAGGCCTTTATAAGACCAGAATGCGTCCCAGTATTCCTTTAATGTTCCATTGCTGTTTCCCATGGCATGGGAGTATTCACAGAGAATCATTGGTCTTGGATCCCGATTCTCTGCAGCATGGGTGATAATGGAATCTATCGTCGGGTACATGGGATTGATCAGATCGTTGTCCCTGTTCGAACCGCCTGTATACTCATTGGCCCCCTGATGCCAGAATTTTTTCACTTCTCCTTCATGGTGAATTATTCGCGTCGGGTCGTATAACCTGACCAATGCGGCGGCAGCGGCATGATTCTCACCATTACCACTCTCATTTCCAAGGGACCAGGAAAAAACGCAGGGATGATTCTTGTCCCGGCGAACCATATTCATGACTCTCTCTGTAATGGCCGCCTTCCATCTGGGATCCCGGCACAGAATGGCATAGTTGTCATGGGCCTCAAAGTTAGCCTCATCTATTACATAGATTCCATATTCGTCACAGAGATTGTACCAGAGGGGATCGTTGGGATAATGAGCTGTACGAACGGCATTGAAGTTAAACTGCTTCAGAAGTTTTATGTCTGCAATCATAGACTCTCGACTGATTGTTTTACCGGTGATATCGTCATGCTCATGCCGGTTCACACCCTTAATCATTACCGGTTTGTCATTAATAAGAAGTTCCCGGTCTGCAATCCTTATGTTTCGAAAACCGATATTGAAACACCTGATATCAGTTACCACACCATTTGAGTCCCTGAGAATTGCTGTCAGCCGGTATAGGGCGGGATTCTCATCCGACCAGGGTTCTATTCCCGCCAGGCTCTCTTCCCATTCAAGACGATAACCTTCACGGCGATAAAATCCGGATATCCCTCCGGACCGGCTGAATATATCATTAACACCATCGGAAAGAATAATCTCCAATTGGTAATCGATTAGAGGTCCGGAATAAGTCCTGCCATTAAATTGTTGATTCGTACCGATATTCAGGGAGAAGTTGATTTTGGCATCAAAGGACAGCAGCCCCTCCCGGTTCGACGGATCGTAATCCGATTTGGCGAAAATATCTTCAATATATGCGTTGTCTGTGCAATAGAGATAAACCGATCGGTAGATTCCTGCCATCCACCAATGATCCTGATCTTCCAGATAGCTGCCGTCAGACCATCTTAAAACCTTTGCAACAATTTCATTCGATCCGGTCTGTACCAGAGAGCTGATATCAAATTCAGCCGGTAATCGACTGTCCTTGGACATACCGGCGAATTCACCGTTGATAAAAATCTCGAAATAGCTCTCAACACCCCCGAAGTGGATTACAACTCTTTTTCCAGCCCAGGCCGCCGGGGTTTTGAACTCCAGGCGATAGACCCCGGTGGGGTTATCATCCGGAACCAGGGGATAGTTATTGTCAAAGGGCATTTGAACGTTTGTGTACATAGGTTTGTCTCCGACATCCTGCATTGTCCAGTTTGAAGGCACAGGTATCGTCTCCCATTTCACGTTCTCATCCCATACAGCTTCTTCAGGTTTTGGGAAGAGTTTGAAATTCCAACTTCCATCAAGACAGATATAACGGTCGGATGAAGCCGGATCGTCGGTTTGAGCCCTGTCTCGGCTACTGTAGGGTATCAGGCAGGAATGGGAGGGAAGTCTGTTGATATTTGTTAATTCCGGAAGTTCCCAGAGTTTGCGGGAAATGTTGGTTGGTCTCACCTGTTATGCTCCTGTTATTCATTTGTTTTCAACTTTCTTCAGTATCCAGAATACGCTGCGATAGTCACCTGCGGCAGGTGGAATCCAGAGTCCCCGATTCATCAGAAAAGCAGAATCATGGATAGTTTGTTTTTCAACATCCATATAACTGGAATGTTCTTCCAACCCACTGATTCTCAGCCATCTACCATCATCGTTGGGATTGGCCATAGCCTGAAAATAAAAAACAATTGATTCATTCTTATCTGTTGATACGATGCTCCATGCATGACTATCACGTTGGTGAGATTTTGAATTATTGAAATGATACAGTTCTGGAAGAAGCCGGAGAAATCGGCCGGTTCTGAATAAAGTTCGGTATTTCTTGTAAAGCCTGGATAGACGGGAGTAAACAGCTTTGTCTTTTTCAGATTCGATTGTCAAGTCGAGCTCAAAACCGAAATTGAAACATAATGCGGTAAGTCCCCGGCTTTCTGCGGAAGTAATACGACCTATTTGATGATTTGGAACAGCAGAAACATGCGCTCCCATGGTTTCGGGTGGGAACAAAACGCTGGTTCCGAACTGAATCCGCTGCCTTTCAACGGCGTCTGTTTGATCGCTTGTCCAGAACTGCGGCATATACGCAAGGGATCCGAAATCAAAGCGCCCCCCCCCTCCGGCACAGCCTTCAAAAAGAATATGGGGAAATCGGCTTACCAATGTGGACCAGAGCCTGTACAGACCGAGCATATATCGATGAGGGGTTTCAGGTTCATCGGTTTCAGCCATATATCGGTTCATATCCCATTTTACGTATGAGATGGGGGTTGACGAAAAAAGACCCGACAGAACATCCAACAGGTGTTCAACCACTTCAGATTTTCCCAGATTCAACACTATCTGGTTCCTGGCAAGGACAGGTTTTCGTCCAGTTGACCCCAGAATCCATTCCGGATGACGTCGGAACAGTTCACTGTCGCGATTCACCATCTCCGGTTCAACCCAGATACCAAAACCCATACCAAGGTTCCGGATCTTATTCACTGCATCCGACAGCCCTCCGGGAAATTTCACGGAATCAGGAACCCAGTCCCCCAGCGCGCGTTTGTCATCCTTTCGATTTTCAAACCAGCCGTCGTCCAAAACCAGAACTTCGCCGCCGATTTCCTTACCCTGTTCAGCCAGTTCCAGAATGTTCTGAGAATTCACATCGAAATACCGGGCTTCCCAGGTGTTGACAATAACAGGTCGGTCCCGATCCCGCCAAAGAGCAGGAAGAAGATAGTGGCGTACAAAAGGATGAAAATTATCGGAGATTCCCGTCAGTCCGCTGTCACTCCAGGCAAGAACGGCAGCAGGTGTATCAAAGCTTTCTCCCGGGGGAAGATGGATAGAGAATCCATTCGGATTAATGCCGCATTGCAGCCGTAATGAACCGTATTGATCCTGTTCCACCAGATGCCTGTGGTTTCCACTGTATATAAGAGAAGCGGCGAACACCGTTCCATTGGTTTCCGTTGCGTCTCGACTGGCCAGGGCTATAAAGGGTGAATGCTGATGACTGGAAGTACCGCCTCGGCTCTCAATAGACTGAATACCCGGAGCAATGGCTCGGCGATGCAGATTCCGCTCTCTTCCCCATGAGCCGTTCAGTGTAATCATATCCATATCATCCCCGGGAAAATCCATCGATGCAGAAGATGCATGGTTGATGTCGACTGCCGTTTCGGAGTTGTTCTGGATTCGATTCCATCGCAGGATTATCGAGAGGCTGGGGAGGGGCAGGTAGTATAAATCAACCCTCAGACCGATAACCTGGTCAACAAGTCCTATACGCAGTGTCTGGCATGTTTCAGGAGGCTCACTGATATAAGGTAGTCCGGAAGGTCCCGGAAAACCCTCAATCAATTCATAGTCCCTGTATTCGAGAAAACAGCTGGGACTCCCGGCTGCATTGCGGATTTGTAAAGCAGCCTTCCGTAAGTCGCCGATCCCTGCCGTGGGATATTCCAGGGGTAGACGTTCAGGAGAAAATGCAGATTCGGGGTTGAGCTGCCCCTTGTCGGAAAGACTCCCTCCGTTGGAAATCCAATGCCTGTTAAAATTTTCAGAATGTTCGGAATCCATGGATTCCGTCACCGAGTATGGCCGGGTTCCCAGGGTGAAGAGCTGAAAGGGATTAACCGTTTCAACTCGGCCGCCCCAATAACCATGGATGAGGTAGCGTCCCTCCAGGATGCTGATGATGTAGCTCGACCTGCCGGCCTGAAGATGAAAGACAGGACCGTCTTTGTTTATGTTAATCATCCTGTTACTCCGAAATTACTCTTTAACGCCCCCGAAGGAGAGACCGGAGATGAATTGCTTCTGCAGCAGGAAAAACACCAGCACCGAGGGGAGTGCCGCCACAATAGAACCGGCGGAAATCAGGTTCCATGATATGGACCACTGACCTCGCAGTGCCTGAAGACCGAAAGTAATGGGCCGGGCGGCATCGCTCTGCACCAGGGTAAGTGCCCAGAAGAAATCGTTCCAGATGAAGGTAAAGAGCAGTACTCCCAGGGATGCCAGAGCTGGACGGATGAGAGGAAGGATTACCCTGAAAAACACGGTAAATTCCGTGGCTCCTTCGATGCGGGCCGACTCAATGAGAGCAAAGGGGAGGTCGACAATAAAATTCCGCAGGAAGAAGGTTGCGAAACCGATCTGGAATGCCGTGTGAAAAAGTATAAGAGCCCATAAAGTGTCTAGAAGGTCCAGATTTGCAAACAGGGTGCGAACTGGAATCATCAGAATTTGGAACGGTACAAAGTTTCCGGCGATGAACAGGGCGTACAGGAATATCCGGCCTTTGAACTTATGAATAGCCAGGGAGAATCCGGCCATGGCGCTGAAAAAGACCGCCATGAAAACTGATGGAATTGTAATGATGAGGCTGTTCCGGAAATAAAGCAGCATAGGGCTCCGGGCGGGATTGAACACCTCGGAGTAGTTCTTTAAAAAATTAATTTCCGAGGGCCAACCCCAGTAATTACCGGAAATGATATCGGCGTTACTCCGGATGGAAGTGAGGAGAATAGCCACCATGGGGAGTAGCCAGAGGATGAGTACCACAGGTACGGCGGCTTTATAAAGGATCTGGACTAAGGGGCTTCTCTTTTGTATCGGTGTTGGAAACATCTCTCTACCTCTCGTTCTTCAGGACGGACCTCAGGAACATGGCGATAACCCCGGACATCAGGACGAACAGGACCACGGAGATGGAAGCACCGTACCCCATTTTGAAATTAAACAATGACTCGTCGTACATCATGTAAGCCAGGACATTGGTACTGCCCCAGGGGCCCCCGGCGGTCATGATGGCGATAAGGTCGAAGCTCCGAAGGGAACCGATTATGGTGACCACAATGGCGATAAATGTGGCACCACTGAGCTGGGGTAGAACCACGTGACGAAGCATCTTCCATCCACCGGCACCATCGATGCGCCCTGCTTCGATCACCTGGACGTTCACCGCTGTGAGTCCGGTGAGGAAGAGAATCATACAGTAGGCGGTCTGGGGCCAGAGGGAAGCGAGAATAATACCGTAAGTGGCAATCTTGTCATTGGCCAGGACGGGGATGGGTTTTAGCCCGAAAGCTTTGAATATTTCCGCCAGGAGTCCCAGGTCCGGATTGTAGAACCAGGAGAAAATGAGTCCTATCACAACCAGATTGATGACGAAGGGGAAGAAGAATAAGGATTTCATAGTCCGGAGTCCCTTGATGTTCTGATTCAGGAAGAGGGCCAGGATGAGACCGAAGACAGGAGCCAGCAGTGAGAAAACAAACCATTTGATGTTGTTGAATAAAGCGATATGAAACTTTGGATCCCTGAAGAGAGTTCGGTAGTTTTCCAGGCCCACCCAGGTTTTTTCACCGAAGCCGCTCCATTCATGAAAACTGATCCAGAAGCTCTGAAGGATGGGCCAGATGACGAAGAGGGAGAAGAAAATGAATGCAGGAGCCAGGAAATATACCGGAGCCAACTTGAATTCCAGGCGCTGGAGTTTATCTTGTGTCGCTTTTTCCATGAATTAAATCCTTTTAAAAAAAGCGGCGGTCCGGAATCGAACCACCGCTCAGTGTCAGGCAGGAATTATTTGTCGAATACGGACTTGCGCTCGGCATCTATTCGGGCGCGGATTTCATCTTCCCTGTCGGGATAGACCATGAACTCCTGGAAGCCCTGCATGCCGGCTGAAGCCATCTCAGGATTGGTGTCACGGTCGTAGAACTGGGCCAGGCCGTCGGCGGCGGCGAGCATGTCGAAGCCTTCCTTGGTTAACGGAATGGTGGGAGGATCGGCATTTTTATTTGGCGGGATGTTGCCGGTGGCGTAGGCGAACTGAGTCTGGATTTCAGGGCTGGCAACATAGGCCAGGAAGAGCTTGGCTTCCTCTACATTCTTGGCGGAGGCGGGGATGTGGTATGTGTCCATCGGGGCGTCTTCATACATTCCCACGCTGCTGTTAATCTGGGGGAACTGGAAGAAACCTATCTTGTCACCGATTCCGGCGGCATCCATATCAGGCACAATGAAGTTACCGATGAGGTACATGGCAGCGTCGCCGTTGATAAGGGGTGCCTGAGCTTCCTGCCAGGAGTAAGTGGCGTGATTCTCCAGGAAGAAGCCTCGGTCGATCAGATCTTTCCAGACATTGAATACTTCATCGAGCTCCGGATCGGTATAGCTGGCGTTGCCGAGCATCAGGTCCATGTGATAGTCCAGGCCGTTCACTCGGAGGTTCAGGTAGTCGAACCAGCCGCCGGCGGTCCAGAGATATTTGGTGCCGATGGCGACAGGGGTGATACCATTGGACTTGAGGGTTTCGCCGACTTCAAGGAATTCGTCCCAGGTGGCGGGCTCGGAGAGGCCATACTTATCGAAGATGTCTTTGCGGTAGAACATACCCCACTGGTAATAGCCCCAGGGAACACCGTACTGCTTGCCATCAACGGAAACAGCAGACTTGGCGGCGCTCATTGAGTTGTTGAGGTCGTAGTCCGACCAGACGTCGCTGATGTCCAGGAAGAGGCCTTCGTCCACGAAGAACTTCATGCGGTTGCCTGCGAACCAGAGGCAGACATCCGGGGCGTCTGAAGCCAGGAAATTCCGGATAGCGGTCTTGTAGGCCTCATGGTCGAAGGAATTGAGGGTGACTTCAATGTCCGGATTGGCAGCTTTGAATCCTTCGACGACTTCAGCGAAGGCGGCCTTGGGAGCGGGGTCCGACAGGTTCGAGTTGATCACCAGCATGCGGCTGGTGCCCTCTCCATCAGATCCGCCATTGGCAAAGGTGCCGACAGTAATCAGGGAGACGAGAAGTAATGTAAAGAGAATACGTTTATTCATACGTATGATCCTCCTTTTTGGATTTACCTTATTCTCAGGGCCGGATCTTTAGTGGTCAATCTTAAGATATTCTCATAATATTCAGAATATTTAGATATGATTGCAATTTCGGGATACCTTCTCCGGAATTTGTTCTAAAGCTGATATAAACCTGTTTCGACTGTATTTAGCAGATAGATAATGAATAATAATCTCAAATTCCACCATACTGAAATAAAGCTACTTTTTATATTTGAAGATTTGTTTTAAACAAATTAGAATATGTATTAGTTACAGGAGAAAACTATTGATTGATTCTATACCGGAAGAACAGATTGCTTACTCAAATCTCACCGAAATGGAAAAAGAGCTTCCATACCAGCTCATCGGTGTCGGATGCGATTTTCATCAGCATCCTGTTGATCGTCCTTTCGGGTATCCCACCTATCAATGGATTCAAACCTATAAGGGATACGGCATACTCCATATGAAGGGAGATGATTATCGGGTACCTGTCAATCATGGAATGCTGCTTTATCCCGGAGATGCTCATGAATACAGGGAAACCGATGAGATATGGAACGTCCACTGGATAACATTCAACGGCTACCATATTGAAAGAATGCTTCACAAACTCGGCTTCGACCAATCAGGAGTTTACCCGGTATCTGATGCAAGCCTTCTGAGCAGTCATATCCACAAGGGCTTACAGCTTATCCGACAGGGAACAGCGCTTTCCGGACTGGATGGTTCGGTTCTTATCTACCAGTTTCTTTTCGATCTCTATCGTGGCGTTCAGATCGGCGGGGGCATGAGTAAAAATGATAAGGCAAGTCGACTCAAACCGGTTTTCGACTATATCAACAGGAACCTGGACCATGTGATAACCGTCGATGAATTATCGAAAATTAATGGTATTACACCCCAGCATTTCTGTGTCCTATTTAAGGAAATTACAGGCCTGCGTCCCATGGAATATATTAATTCTCATCGAATCAAATTGGCTAAAGACCTTCTTCTGAGAGAACCATCTCTTCATGTAAGCGATGTGGGTAAACGGGTCGGTTTTGATAATAACAGTTACTTCTCTACAATTTTCCGTAAATTCGAAGGGGTAAGCCCCCGGCAGTACAAGGATCTTCACTAAAAGCATCAGCTCATTTTATCAAAACCGTCTTTTACAGCGATCGTGAGGGCCGAACAGGAATATATCAGCGTTGCCCGATATTCTGCTCATCTCCGGCTTTTTCATTTCCTGGTTCCACGGTTCCGGTTTTTGTAAAACAGAGCTCCAAACCTGTCTACGGCTTTTCCCAATCCTCCTTCGTACTCTTTGGAGATGGTTTTCATCA
>QNBK01000083.1 GCA_003644105.1 Spirochaetota bacterium
AACCTCTCCCTGAAAGTCAGAACCCACGAGATACTGGGTATCGCCGGAGTTTCGGGGAACGGTCAGCAGGAGCTGGTGGAAACCATCACCGGCCTCAGGCAGCCTCTTTCCGGCTCCATATTCATGAAGGGAAAGCCCCTGGACCATGCGGATGCCCGTAAGGCCCACACCCTGGGTATCACCCACGTTCCCGAAGAAAGAATTAAATACGGGATTGTGCCCAATCTGCTCCTCTATGAAAACTCAGTGCTCAAACAGCATCGGGATGCTCCATTCAGCAATTGGGTTCAGATGGATTACGCTGTAATCAAGGAACATGCCAAGAAGTTGGTAGAAGGCTTCCACGTTGATACTCCGTCTATCAACACCCGTATAAAAAACCTCTCAGGGGGTAATATTCAGAAGCTCATTCTGGGCCGGGAGATTTCCGGCAGCCCGGATCTTCTTATCGCCGCCCATCCCACCTACGGACTGGATGTGGGTGCCACAGAGTATGTCCGCAAGCAGATTATCGAACTCCGGGACCATGGCGGAGCGGTGCTTTTAGTATCCGAAGACCTGGACGAACTGTTCATGGTCTGCGACCGCATCGCTGTGATGTTCGAGGGTCACTTCATGGGTGAAGTAACTCCGGATTCCTGCACCGTTGAAGAGATTGGGCTGATGATGGCCGGATCCACCCTACAGGAGGCATAAGATTATGCAGATAGACCTTCTCCCCCGGGAAAAAAGTACTGCGGGGCTCAACCTCCTCATTCTTCTCGGTTCTCTGTTAACCGGGCTTCTGGCGGTAAGCGTGATATTCGCCATAAACGGTGTGAATCCGGCCGCAGCTATTTTTGCCATATTCAAAGGCTCCTTCGGAAGCTGGTACGGCATCAAGGAAACCATTACCAAGGCCATACCCCTCATCCTGATCGGCAGCGGCCTGGCTATGGCCTATAAAGCGAAGTTCTGGAATATCGGTGCCGAGAGTCAGCTCCTGGTAGGAGCCATATTCGCCACATGGATGGGGCTCACCGTCGGACCTCACCTTCCAGCGGTTCTTCTGGTTCCCCTGATGTTTGTTTCGGCCTTTATCGGCGGTGCACTCTGGGGTATAGTTCCTGCGGTATTAAAAGTACGTTTCGGTATCAACGAGGTTATAACAACCCTGATGCTCAACTACATCGCCGCCGAGTTCGTAAAGTACCTGGTAGTCGGTCCCTGGAAAGGGAAAACCAAAGGCGGATATCCCTACACCGACGATTTGCCGGCTCAAGCCATACTGAAGCATATCCATTACACACGTATCTCACCGATACTTCTGGTACTGGCGGTAATTGCCGCTCTCATTCTGGGCTGGATGGTATACCGCAGCCGCTTCGGTTATGAAATCAGGGTTATCGGGGAGAATACCCACGCCGCCCGTTATGCGGGAATCAACTTTTTCCGCACATCAGTGCTGCTGATGGCCGTCTCCGGAGGCATGGCCGGATTGGCCGGTGCCGGAGAGCTGATGTCAATCCATCACTACCTGAGCTACCCGGAAACACTGAGTGCCGGATACGGATTCACCGCCATTATCGTGGCCTGGCTGGCCCGGCTGAATCCGGCTTTCACCATCGTTTCAGGACTCTTTTTCGCCGGCATAATCGTCGGCGGAGATGCCATACAGATTTCCATGGGAATGCCTGCCGCTACGGTAAATGTCTTTAATGGAATGATTCTGATTTTCCTTATCATGGGAGACTTCTTCATCAGTCACCGCGTCAGGATCCGCTTCGGGAGTACCGTCCATGCTTGATATTATTGTTTCCGTTCTCACTCGTACCATTATCGCCGGCACCCCGCTGCTCCTGGCCACCCTGGGAGAGATACTCTCGGAAAGGAGCGGTATTCAGAATCTGGGGGTTGAAGGGGTGATGTCTGTTGGGGCTGTTACTGCTTTTATCGTTACCTTCACCACCGGTAACCCCTGGCTGGGAATGCTGGCCGCCATTCTGATCGGGATGATTCTCTCAGGCATCCACGGTTTTGTCAGTATCAGCCTCCGGGCGAATCAGGTTGTCAGCGGTCTGGCTATTACGATGCTGGGCCTGGGACTGAGCGGTCTGTTCGGTAAGCCCTATATCGGGCGCCCTCTGCCGAACCGCATGCCCCGGCTGAATATTCATGGTCTCTCGGACATACCGATACTGGGCGGTTTATTATTCAACCACGACTGGTATGTGTACCTCTCGGTTGTTATCGGTATTGTTATATGGTTCATGCTCAAGCACACAAGTATGGGAATTACCCTGCGGTCGGTGGGAGAAAATCCCAAAGCCGCCGAGTCCCAGGGCATCAATGTGAACCGGGTTAAGTATTTCGCTGTAATGGCCGGCGGCGGCCTGGCGGGAATGGCCGGAGCCTACCTGTCCACAGCCTACAGCGGCTCCTGGAACGAAGGTATTACCGCTGGCCGGGGCTGGATTGTAATCGCCCTGACAATTTTCGCCCTCTGGCAGCCCGGGGGCGCCTTTCTGGGAGCCTACCTCTTCGGCGGAATCTTCGTTCTCCAGTACATGCTCCAGCCTCTGGGAATCTCCCCCAACCTCCTGTCTATGCTACCCTATGCATCCACCCTTCTGGTGTTGTTTATCTACGGCATGTCCAAATCAGGCCAACGGCGGATGAACGCCCCGGCAACTCTTGGTGAACCTTATGTAAGGGGTGAACGTTAACGGGGACGGGGAGGAAGATGTACAAACTCATTTTTGTCGATGATGAAGATATCGTCCGCGAAGGCATTTCCTCCCGAATCCCATGGGGTGATAACGGTTTCGATCTGGTTGGTACATTTGACAATGGAATAGCGGCCCTTGAATATATTGAAAATCACGAAATTGATGTCGTGCTTTCGGATATCAGTATGCCCCGGATGGACGGTCTGACACTCAGCGGTAAAATTGCCGATACTCACCCCAGGATCCAGGTATTACTGCTTACAGGATTCGAAGAGTTCCAATACGCCAGAGAAGCGGTCCATCATCGGGTGAAGGAGTTTCTGCTCAAACCTATCACTGCCGATGAACTGAGAGCGGTTCTGGAACGCACCCGGAAGGAGTTGGACCGGCTGAGGAGCGCTGAAAAAGAGCAGGAACACCTTCAGGAATTACTGGAACGCAGCCTTCCATTGTTGAGGGAAAGGTTCTTTTACAGTCTGGCCTCAGGACGATTGACGGTTAATGATATCAACCGACGCCGGGAATTTCTCGGGTGGAAGGATAAAGAAGGCTGCTATCAAATTGTTATCGCATCCCTCCCGGATAACTGGGAAGAGATAACCCGGCTTACTCTGACAGAGAAAACCAGAGGGTTTATATCTGAATACGATGTGGTTTTCAGCAATCGAAATGAAGCTCTGGTGATACTCCTTCAGGGGGACAACGGGGAAAATCTCGATAAACGATCCCGGAATATATCAGAGCAGCTCTTCTCCACCGCGCTCAGCTTGAGCGATTCCCCGGTAACAATAGGTATCGGAGAGACCGTCGAGAAGCCGGAAGATGTTAATAGAAGCTACCTTGGAGCGGGAAACGCCATCGATCATGCCAGAGTTCTGGGCTTTACCATGATTCAGTCAATCAACGAAGTAAGGAAAAAAAACCGCGTTTCCCAGGAAGCCTTTATCAGCCGGGCCAGACATCTTGTTAAAGCACTGAGAGAAGGCGTTCGGCATACAGCACAACAGGCTCTGGATGATGTTTTCAGGCTGTTTGAGGAAAGCTATCTTACCTCTACTGATGTTGTTGGCTATCTGGCACGCCTCCAGTACCATCTCTCGGATTTTATTGATGAGATGGGAATCGGGGAAAACAGTGAGTTCGAAAACCTCTCTCTGACAGCAGAGCCCCGCAGATTCACAAGATTGGCCGATGCCAGACGGTATTTTACGGAACAGATAAACAGGATTGAGGAGAATGTACGAAAAAGAAGAGAACATGCTGTTCTATCCCGTATCGACAAGGCCAGAAGTCTCATTAACCAACGTTTCGCGGATAAGTCATTTTCCCTGCAGAACATCTGCACAGAACTGTACCTGAGTACCAGTCAATTCAGTGCCCTTTTCAAAGAAGGAACCGGGCAAACCTTTGTGGAGTATCTCACTGAAATCCGCATCAATGAGGCAAAAAGACTGCTGAAATCCACTGACATGAAGAGCTATGAGATCGCCGACAGTGTGGGGTACCAGGATCCCAGATACTTTTCAAGTCTCTTTAAAAAAATTACCGGTTTCACGACAACTGAATACAGGAAGGAGCTGGAAAACTGATGCACCGACTGTTCGGAAAACTGGGAACTCTGGAATCCCGCTTCTATCTTATCTTCACTTTGTTGTTTTTCGCTACCATTCTGACGATGCAGATTATTTCTACTCGATTCACAATCAATTCTCTCAGAAATTCAACTCTGGAAAATAACCGCCTTCTGGTAAATGAACTGGTGAACCAGATTGACACCTACATTGAGAGTATGGAGAGAATTTCAGATGCTGTTGTTGAGGACAGGGACGCACAGGTGTTTTTGGAATCTTCACTCCCGGAGTCAGAGTCCAGCAAGTTTCTGCAGGATCGATTTGCCTCCTACATCCGGGCCAGAGATGATATCTCTTCCATTGTTCTTTTCAGACAGGATGGCAAAGCCATAAGCGGTGACGGAACTGATTCTTCTGATTTCTCAGAATACCGTGATTCCCCCTGGTATCAGAATGCACTGAAAGCGGAAGGTAAAACTGTCGTTTCCACCGCTTATGTGCAAAACCTGGTCCCCGGAAATTACTCCTGGGTGGTTTCCCTGAGTACACAGATACTGAAGCCACGGGACAAAAGCCCTCAGGGAGTTCTTTTAGTTGACCTCAAATTCAATCGTATAAAGGAATTATGTGAGTCTTTAGTAATAGGTGAAAAGGGGTATGATTTCATTATAGACCCCATGGGGAATTATGTTTATCACCCCTCTCTGCAACTGATATACAGCAATCTCAAGCATGAACCAATCAAAAACCTGCTTCCACTGTTGGAGAATGAACACCCACTTTTCAGAGTAGACGGCCGTAATTACCTTACCGCCCATTCAGAACGAACCGGCTGGTATGTTGTCAGTGTCTCCTTTGATAGCGATCTGGTTACCGGATGGCCTTATGTACAACTGATGAACGCACTGATCGGGCTGGTTCTTTTTCTCATAGTCGGCATGGTAACCAACTTCATCACCAAAGGTATTACCCGTCCACTGAGGCAATTACAGAGCGTTATGAAAAGTGTGGAAACCGGCGAATTCAGAACTGCCGGAAATATTGATGCTACTGATGAGATAAGAGAACTGGCCCGGGAATACGACATTATGGTAGGCCGAATCGAAGAACTGATAGATGAAAATATTCTGGAGCAGGAGCTTAAGAGGAAGAGCGATTTGAAAGCTCTGCAGGCTCAGATTAATCCCCATTTTCTGTACAATACCCTGGATTCAATTATCTGGATGGGGGAAATGAAGAAAAGTGATGAAGTGGTTGAGATGACATCTGCTTTATCGCGGCTTTTCCGTATCGGTATCAGTAAAGGAAGTGAGCTCATCAAATTGAGGGATGAATTGGAACACGTCCGGTCATACCTCACCATTCAGGAAATGCGGTATAAAAATAAATTCCGCTACCTTATCGATATCCCGGAAGAACTGATGGATTGCACTGTATTAAAAATAACCCTCCAACCCCTGGTGGAAAATGCTATCTACCATGGGGTTCGAAATGTTGATTATGAGGGACTCATAGAAATAGGCGGTTACCGCGAAAACGAAGATATTTTCCTGACAGTAAAAGACAATGGGGAAGGAATGGATAAAACAACCATGTCCGCATTAGTTACCGAAGATCCTGAACGACAGCAGGGCACTGGAGTCCGGAATGTCCATGAACGCATCAGATTGTATTTCGGCCATGAATACGGACTGAGTTATGAAAGCACAATTGGAGGGGGAACCCTCATCAGAATACATATCCCGGGTAACAGGAGTATGACAACATGAAATATCTTATTTTCTTCATCGGCAGTCTTGCCGTTGCACTGATGATATTCCTGGCTCTCACGTTTTCCTTTGAACCGGGAAAAACAGATGAACTGGATCTGGAGAAACCCATCGTAGTTGTCGTAAAGGCGACTGTCGCCGGACAGCCGATGAATTTCTGGAGTGTCGTCCAGCAGGGTATCAATGAAGCAGCCAAGGAGTTCGGAGTTGAAGTTAATATAACCGGCCCGGATCATGAGAGACAGATAAACCGGCAGGTAAATATTCTCAACACGGTGATAGAAGAAAATCCACCGCTTATCATACTGGCCGCATCGGATTATTACCTGCTGGCCGAATCAGTCGGTGTTGCCGAAGAAAAAGGTATACCTGTTATTACGATGGATTCAGCGGTTAATTCCCCCTACCCCGTTTCGTTTATAGCCACCAACAATGTGGAAGCCGGAATCAAGGCAGGGAATGAGATGAACCGCCTGCTGTCAGAAGGTGGGGATGGGGCTATAGCCATAGTCAGCCATATCCGTGAAACGGCAACCGCTATTGAACGTGAAGCCGGGGTAAGACAGGCCCTTGAAAAGCAGATTATTACCGGAACCTGGTACTGTGAAAACGATCAAAAAATAGCCTACGGGAATACCATGGAGATAATGAAGGATACTTCTGTAAAAGGTATCGTGGCGCTCAATGAAATTGTTACTCTGGGCGTGGCTGAAGCTATTCGGGATTCTGAGGCCTCCAACCGGGTAAAGGTAGTCGGCTTCGACAGTGCACCCCAGGAACTGGCATTTCTCGAAGAAGGGATTATCAAAGCTACCGTCGTACAGCGTCCTTACAATATGGGCTATATGTCGGTAAAAACTGCCGTAGAATACTTAAAAGGTGATAATATTGCCCCACTGATCGATACAGGTTCCGTCCTTATTACAGCAGAGAATATGTTTCAACGGGAATATCAGGAGCTTCTTTTTCCGGTAAATGACGAATAGTCTGTATTTTTTCAGAGAATTTTCAACAAACTCCGGAAAATAGTTGATTCCATGAAACCCTATGCTTGAATGATAATTCATACCACAAAGGGAAATTTGAAAAATACGGTTTTTTCGAACTTCCTCCTTCTAAGGAGATTACTTTTGAACGAATCAGTCCTTTCAATGAAAGGCATCCATAAACGTTTCATGGGTGTTCATGCCTTAAAAGGTGTTGATTTTAATCTTAAATATGGTGAGATTCATGCCCTGGTAGGAGAAAACGGTGCCGGGAAGTCAACTATGATGAAAGTTCTCACCGGTATTTATGAGAAAGATTCCGGGGAGATTCAATTTCAAGGCAAACTATTTCACCCGCATAATCCTACGCAGGCCTTAACTGCAGGAATAGGAATCATCCATCAGGAACTCAACATGATGGAACATCTCACTGTGGCCCAGAACATTTATATAGGCCGCGAGACGATGAAAAGCGGCGGTCTTTTTCTCGATGATAAAGGACAGAACCAGAGAGCCGAAGCGCTGTTCAATCGACTGAATATGAACATAGACCCCTCGGAAACCCTGAGCCGGCTCACTGTCGGCAAGCAGCAGATGGTTGAAATAGCCAAGGCTGTATCCCACGATCTGAAAGTCCTGATACTGGATGAACCCACCGCTGCACTCACTGAAATCGAGATTGAAGAACTTTTCACCATTATGAGAAACCTCGCATCCAAAGGTGTTGCGATGATTTACATCTCTCACCGAATGGATGAAATAGGCAGGATATCCGACAGGGTTACTGTAATGAGGGACGGCGAATACGTCGGAACAAACGACACAAAGAAGGTTTCCAAGGAAGATATCATCAATATGATGGTAGGCCGGATTATCTATGAAAAACCGAAAGTTAAAAGCAATGTCTCAGCAGATGCCAGGGTGGTATTGGACGTAAACAACCTCAATGCCGGCAGGCTTGTGAAGGATGTCAGCTTCAAGCTCCATGAAGGTGAGATACTGGGATTCGCCGGGCTCATGGGTGCCGGGCGTACCGAAACAGCCCGGGCTCTCTTCGGTGCCGATGAGATTCAGAGCGGCACAATAAAGGTGAATGGGAAACCCGTTAAAATCACCAATCCCATGGTGGCTGTCAGACACGGAATCGGGTACCTGTCGGAAGACCGTAAACGTTACGGACTGGCCACTGGACTGAGTGTCATCGAAAACTCTCTGATGGCCTCTTACGACAAATATGAAACCGGACTGTTTATACATGCGGGAAAAATAAGAGCCATCACCGACGAATATGTGAATAAACTCAGCATCAAAACCCCCACTATCGACCAGTTGCTCAACAACCTGTCCGGTGGAAATCAGCAGAAAGTAGTCATTGCCAAATGGCTAATCAACGATGCGGATATTCTCATATTTGATGAACCGACTCGGGGAATCGACGTTGGTGCTAAAAGCGAGATTTATACATTGATGAACGAACTGGCCGCCCAGGGTAAATCAATAATAATGATCTCATCAGAACTTCCCGAAGTGCTTCGAATGAGCGACCGCATCATTGTGATGTGTGAAGGGCGGGTAACAGGTGAACTGGATATCGAAGGGACCAGTCAGGAAGAGGTTATGAAGTACGCAACAATGAGGGAGAACGTATGAGCGAAATCGGTAGTAATAAAAGTATCAGCGACAGAGTAAAGGAGATTGGAATGCAGAAATTCCTGGCTCCTGCGGCTCTGGTTATTCTGTATATCTTTTTCGGGATTTTCGGGAGGAACTTCTTCTCGTTCACCTCTCTGGTAAATATCCTCGATGCCTCCTACTATATCGGATTTATCGCCATCGGCGTTACCTTTGTTATCATCACCGGAGGTATAGACCTCTCTGTAGGTACCGTGATGATGGCTGCGGCAATAATTGGCGGAACAGCCTACAAAAGCTGGGGGTGGCCCATGTGGCTGTCTCTGATTGTTATTATGGTTGTGGCCACAGCTTTCGGTTACTTCAACGGAATCTTGGTTTCCCGACTTAGACTCCCCCCGTTTATCGCCACCCTGGGAACGATGATGATTTCCATGGGTGTTGGATCAATCGTCTCCAACGTCAGAAGTGCTACCTATCCCACCAGATCGGAAGCCGACGGTTGGTTTAAAAGTATTTTCAAATACCTTGGGGACGACGGATTAACCATTCCTACAGGTTTTATTGTTCTCTTCATCACCGCCATGATTGCTTTTCTGATACTCACAAAAACCAAGATGGGACGATATATATTTGCCGTAGGTTCCAACAAAGAGGCAGCCAGGCTTTCCGGTGTAGATGTTCAAAAATGGGAAATGATGGCTTATGTTATCAGTGGTATAACAGCAGGAATCGGAGCAATCGCTTTTGCTGCTGTCTATACAACTGTTATGCCCGCCCAGGGGCAGGGATTTGAGCTATACGCCATCGCCGGTGCTGTTATCGGGGGAACATCTCTTTCAGGAGGTGTCGGTTCGGTTTTCGGTACTCTCATCGGTGTCTACATCATGAGTACTCTCAGGGTAGGACTGCCGTCGATGGACCTTCAGGCGCACTACCAGACCTTCTTTACCGGTGTTGTGGTTATCGGTGCCGTATTATTAGACCTTTACCGGAACAAAAGAGCCTCTGAAGTACGCATCCTCAACCCTGCAGATATCTACCGGAATACACAGACCACAGTCATTAATCGGATGAAAAAGGAAATATCCGGATTAAGCGGATCTGAAGCTGAAGAAAAGAAAAAGGAACTGTCGTCAATCCGCACTGAAACAAAATCCACTTATATCAGAATGAAAAAAGAAGACAAGGCTGAAAAGAAGCGAATACTTGCTGCAGAAAAAGCGGCAGAGAAGGCCTTTCAGAAAGAGCTGAAAGGTGACTTAAAAACCCTTTAGACAGCATTAATGAAAAAACCCCGGTCGTTGACCGGGCATTAATAAAACAAGGAGGAACGTATGAAGAAAATTACTCTCATACTTCTCGCAGTGATTCTCGTGGCAACCGCATTCGTCGGTTGTAAGAAAGAAGCGGAAGCCGCTAAAGCTGAAGAACCAGCTGGAAAGCCATATATTGCCGTCGTCTCCAAGGGCGAACAGCACGACTTCTGGCAGCAGGTTAAACGCGGCGCCATGGATGCCGCCAAAGACTATAATGTCGACGTAACTTTCGAAGGCCCGCCATCTGAAAGTGATGTTCAGATCCAGGTTGAAATGCTCAACAACGCCATGGCCAAAGCTCCTGTAGCGATTGCTCTGGCTGCTCTGGATACAACTTCTGTTATTGACCAGCTC
>QNBK01000084.1 GCA_003644105.1 Spirochaetota bacterium
TATCAGAACTGTCAGAGCGGCATTCGCAGAATGGGGGGCTCTGTCAGCCGAGTATGAAGTCCCAAAAGAACTGACCGAAACCATCACATACAAGCTTAACGAAATAAGCCGGCACCTGGACGCATGACCCTCCGCCGACGATTGCTTCTTTACTCGGGGATTCTCCTTTCTTCCCTGATCGCGATTACAGGCCTTTCGGTGTACAGCGCCTACCAGTACAGGCAGATTCAGGAGTCCCTATACCTTGGCCTGGAACTTCAAATCAAAAGCCGGGAAGTAATGAGCCTTATGAAGGATATCGTATTCGATATCTTCTCACCTCAACTATACGGCCATGTCCGTTCCCTCACCTACTCCCCGCGATCATCGGTAACTCTTCGCCAATGGATGGAGTCGGTGGATGTCTATTCCGCCGTCTTTGAAGAATTCATGGGTAGTCCTTTGGCTTTTCTTTCAGGAGGAGATGAGCTCCGGGACCAGTATGAAATAGCCTCCAGAATGAACAATACGGCTATGGCTAAACTTGACCGAATGGAGGATATCCTATTTTCCGTTCAGGCCCTCGGGAATGAGGAAGTTAATCTTTACAATCACATGCAGAAGGATGAAACCCTCACACCTTTTTTCAATGAGATTCAGGAAACATCCTATTACTTCACCAACAGCTTTGAAAGCTTCATGAACTATTTTATCAACAGCTATAGAGAACATGAGAGACAGATTCAGCAGAGAACTTTGATAATCAATCTTATATTGGCGGGCCTTGTAGCCTTGGGTACCATGACCGCCATATTTTTATTCTCAAAAGATCTTCTAACTAGAATTCATGGTCTGGAATATGCATTTACCCGTGTATCCCGGGGTGACTTTTCTCATCCGCTGAACCCGAAACACAGTGATGAACTGGGAGAGTTGGGAAGACGTTTCGATGAATTATCCTTCAGCCTCAAGGAAAATGTGGAAAGCATACTGGAACTCACCCGGAATGTCGGGGCTGCCCTGGAAGAGGAAATCCCCGAAGAGACACTGCAGGAACTTATAGTGCAAGCCGTAATACGGGATACCACGGCGGATACAACCGGCTTCTATTCAGTGGAGCCCGGAGAACAGCCTTTGCTGGCAGCGGTTAATGAGGGTAGCGGACCGGGAAATGAGTTCCCTCTCAACCAGGCGGATCCGGAACGGCTGATTGTTTCCACCGCCGTGAACAGCCGGGAGCTGGTAGTTATCAGGAACACATCAGATCCGAACCGGCGTTTCGGTACCATCGATCTGAAGGAACAGGGAATTCACTCACTTATCGCCATACCCCTTCTTCTGGGAGGCCGATGTGAGGCGGTTCTTGTAGCAATGATTATTGAAGAGGACAGAGAGTTTACCGATCTGGGAATTACACGGATGGTAACCTTTGCCGAATTTGCCTCACTCACTATTAATCACCACCGCCGGTACGCAGAAATTCTGGAAAAGGGCAAAGCTGAGTATCAGGCCCTTCAGTCCCAGGTTCAACCCCATTTTATCAACAATGTAATGTCAGCTCTCTTTGCCCTCAACCGTAAGGGGGAACGGGATACCCTGGAATCATCCATTCTTTCATTCCGAAAAATGCTCCGCTATGTCCAGGATGGTAGAAGAGATACCACCATTGAAGAAGAGTTCAACTTCTTAAAAGAGTACCTTGAGCTGCAGAAACTCCGGTTTGGAGAGAGGCTTAATTACAAGCTCACAGTCAGGAAAGGAACTGGAAAGATTGTAATTCCCAGACTGCTGCTTCAGCCTCTGGTGGAGAACTCCGTAATTCACGGCCTGGAACCGCTGGACCGCCCGGGACATCTGAGTGCAGAAAGCAGCTGGAATTACAGAGAGGACAACAGGGTACTGGAAATTGAAGTCCGGGATGACGGTGCCGGACTGCCTCCGGAAGTGATGCAGGGAGGAGGACGGATCGGCCTGCCCAATGTGAAAGCCCGTTTACGTCTCACTTATCCCGGAGCCAGGTTCTCGGTAACGAGCCAGGAAGAGGAAGGTACCAGAATCCGAATGGAAATCAGCAATCCAATTAATACTGATGACGAGATTGATCGATGAGAATTCTGATTGCCGATGATGAAACACTGGTACGTTACGGACTAGTCAGTGTGCTGCAGGATCTTCTGCCGCAGTCGACAGAGATAATCGAGGCTGGCAGCGGTGTTGAACTGGTAGAAAAAATCCGGGAATACCACCCCCATATTGCCTTTGTGGATATTAAAATGCCGGGAATGAACGGTCTGGAAGCGATTGCAGAAGTTCAGAGCTTCTCTCCGAATACTCTCTGGGTGATACTTACCGGGCATGCAGATTTCAGCTATGCACAGGCAGCCCTTAAACTCGGAGTCGAAGACTTCCTGCTCAAACCACCGGATCCCGATGAATTAAAGATACTCCTGAAGAAAATTCGGTTCAGAATCAGAGAGAAACGTGCAGCGGTAAACCGAAAGCTGGAATCCAGGATCTCTGCGGTATTAGGGGATACCACGTCGACTCAATTCGATCCGTTTTTTCAGAAACCGCGATACTGGCAGGGAGCATTGATACTCTGGGACAGCCTGTTACCCGATTCGGAGAAAGTTGAGATACAGCATATATATGCTGTCCGTCTGATCGAGATTATAGACGATGAGAATGAGTATTCGGGAACCCTCGTCTCCATGAGAGACGGACGACTCCTGATTGTTTTTGCCACCCCGGTGAAGGGAAAAACAATGGACCGGGTTATCGAATATTGGAATGAACAGTTTATCAGCCTGAAATCAGTTGCCAGGAATATAATAAGCAGAAGGATTTCCGATACCTGGCTTCTTACCAGAGTGTTCAACAACGTTGAAGAGTTGTTTAATGAAGTGGAAAAGCTCAACGGTATGTCAGCTCTCCGATACCTCCATAAACCGGGTGAATTGATGAAATACAGCGATATCGCAGGGAATTATCAATTATTCGCTTACCTGAAAATAGCTGGTTTGCTGGAAGAACTCGGCAGAACATGGGAAACAGGACAGGAGGATGACTTCCATGGCATCATTCATAAATTAGAAGATGCTATTAACTTGATACCAGAAGAGACCACAACAGTTGAAGCTCCCGGATGGTTCACTCAATTTGTTATTCCTCTCTCAGGTACTATCCCGGACAGTCTTGCCAACCTCATTCAGCGTCTGCATACCGATGGACATGAAATCTTCGGAAACCGCCCGAAGCTGGAACTCAGCAGCCAACCACCGATATCACTGGTGGAAAAAACAATTGCTACTATAAACAGGCGTTACAGGGAAATCATCGGAATCGCCCAAATAGCCGAAGAACTCAGTGTTTCACCGAATTATCTGAGTACCATCTTTAAAAAAGAAGCCGGGGTGAGTTTTACCCGGTATCTGACAGAACTTCGTCTTGATAAATCCCGTGAACTTCTTAAACAGCCGGATGCCAATATCGGCAGAATTGCCCATTCTCTTGGATATCAGAGCGGACGGCATTTCACTCGTCTGTTCAAGGACCGGTTTGGAACAACACCGTCCCAGTGGATTGCAAGTGTAGAAACTGATACCCGATTCTGAGATTTCGGTACATCCTCCCCCTGAAGTGTAGAAAACATCGCCTCGACAAGAGAATTCGTCGCTTGTTATGCAGCCCCGGCAACTTCAAAATGAGCATCAGATAATCCCTTAAACAGGTAAAGGAGCAAGAAATGAAAAAAATCTTGAGCATTCTTCTCGTCCTCTCACTGATTACCGTGGCAGTATTTGCCAACGGCGGTTCTGACAAGGCTGCGGCCGATGATGGTCAGTATAAAATGGTTCTTCTGGTAAAGAGCCTCGGCAACGGTTTCTTTGAAGCTTGTGATGACGGTGCCCAGCAGGCTGTTGCAGAACTCGGCAACATGGAAGTTGTTTACATGGGCCCCAGCCAGTCAACAGCCGAGGGTCAGATTGAAATTATCGAAACTCTCATCGCACAGAAAGTAGATGCCATCGCCATCAGTGCCAACGACCGGGATGCTCTTATCCCCGTTACCAAGAAAGCTATGGCAGCTGGAATCAAGGTTATTTCCTGGGATTCCGGTATCAATATCGGCGGCCGTATAATCGACCTGGCTCCCTCCAATGCCGAGTTTATCGGACGTCAGCAGTATCAGCTCATCGCTGAACTCACCGGCAACAAGGGTCAGATCGGAATCCTTTCCGCAACCAGCCAGGCCACCAACCAGAACGAGTGGATTAAATGGATGTACGAGGAAGCTAAAAAACCTGAATATGCCGATATGGAAATCGTCGAAGTCGTTTACGGCGATGATGCTTCCGACAAGAGTTACCGGGAAGCTGTTGGCCTGTTCAGCAAATACCCCGATCTCGCCGGTATTATCTCCCCCACCACAATCGGTGTTCTTGCCGGAGCTAAAGCCATCGAAGACGAAGGTCTTCAGGGCAAGGTTCAGCTTACCGGTCTCGGTCTTCCATCTGAAATGCAGCACTACATAGAAGACGGCACCTGTGTTCAGATGGCTCTGTGGAATCCGGTAGATCTGGGTTACACTGCAACCTACATCTGTGAAGCTCTTATCACCGGTAAAATCACCGGTGCTGAAGGCGAAATGATTCCTGCCGGCCGCATGGGTGAAATCCCCGTAGGAGCTGATGGTTCAGCAGTAATGGGTGCCCCGTTTGTATTCAACAAATCGAATGTTGCAAAATTCGCAGCCATTTTCTAGTCTGAAAACGACACACTGCTAATTTTAAGCCGCGCTGTCTGCCGTTATTGTTCAGACAGCGCGGTTCTTTATCCGGCAACATTCCAAAGAAATAAAGTGTGCTTCCGGATAAGGACTATTCGCATTTATGCTTTCATTATATATAACAAGAGGTTGAAACCTTGAACACCAAAGCGATTCTGGAGCTGAAAGACATCTCCATGTACTTTCCGGGAATCAAAGCCCTGGATAGTGTGGATTTCTCAATCCGTCCCGGGGAAGTACACGCCCTCATCGGAGAGAACGGAGCGGGGAAGTCCACTCTTGTAAAGATTATAACCGGTGTATACAAACAAACAGCCGGACAAGTTCTCCTCAACGGAGAAGAAACAAACTTCAAGTCAGCCCTTGATGCTCAGTCGGCCGGTATTACGGCGATCCATCAGGAAGCTTCCATGTTTCCCGAACTCAGTGTTACAGAAAATATCTTCATGGGACACCATGTCAAGAAAGGTGCTTCCGGAAAGGGTCCAGTTGACTGGAAAACCATGCGGCAGCGTACCCGGGAACTTCTTGACGACATTGAGTTGGATATTTCCCCCGACGCCCTGGTAAAAAGTCTGGGAGTGGCCCAGAGACACATGGTGGAAATCGCCAAGGCTCTTTCCATTGATGCACAAATTGTAATTATGGATGAGCCCACCAGTGCTCTTACTCTCCGGGAAGTGGAAGATCTTTATAAAATCATCCGACGCCTCAGAGATGAGGGTAAAGCCATAATATTTATTTCACACAAGTTTGAAGAGATATTTGACATATGTGATACCTATACGGTGTTCCGTGACGGACAGCTTATTGGAGATGGCAATGTTTCTGATGCAACAATCAGCAGCATCATCAATATGATGGTCGGCCGGTCCCTGGATCTGCTTTACCCAAAAGGGGAATCAACTATTGGTGATGTTGTACTGGAAGTAGAGAATCTCAACCGTACAGGATATTTCAAAAACATCAGTTTCAACCTTCACAAGGGTGAAATCCTGGGATTTTTCGGCTTGATCGGCGCCGGGCGTACTGAAGTAATGAGAGTTCTTTTCGGTATTGATAAGGCCTCCAGCGGTGAAGTCCGGCTCAATGGTAAGCCTGTCTCATTTACTAAACCGAAAAAAGCGATGAAAGCCGGAATAGCCTACATCCCCGAAGACAGGCACGAACAGGGTACCATTCTGGATATGAGTATCGCCGATAACATCACCTTGCCAAATGTGGATGAGCTCTCTCATTTCGGTATTCTTGACGAAAAAGCCGAACGCAGTCTTGCTGAAGATTTTGCAAAAAAAATAGAGATTAAATCCGCTGGTCTCAACATGAAGACATCAACCCTCTCCGGTGGAAACCAGCAGAAAGTGGTTCTGGCTAAATGGCTTTCCACCGGTCCCGAGATACTTATTCTGGATGAGCCAACCAAGGGTATAGATGTCGGAACTAAAGCCCGTGTTCATAAGATCGTCTCGGATATGGCTGCAGAGGGCAAAGCTATCATCCTTGTGTCCTCGGAACTGCCTGAAGTTCTGGGAATGTCGGACCGCATTGTAGTGATGCATGAGGGCTTTGTCACCTCCGTTTTTGAAAGGGAGGAAGCAGATCCGGACAAGGTAATGCTTGCCGCCATAGCTCAACCGGGAGATGAAAGCGCATGAAAACCAATTTAAATATGAAAAAAAGACTTGAAAGCAGGGAATCTGTCCTTATCGGCCTCATCCTGCTCTTCATGGCGGTAATGACTATCACTATGCCCCGGTTCATCCACCCGTCAAACCTGGCCAACATACTCAAAGATTCATCGATACTTATTATCGTTTCCTTAGGTCAGTTTCTGGTGATACTCACCGGAGGTATTGATCTTTCAGTAGGTTCAAACATTGCCTTTTCAGGAATGGCGGCCAGTCTCATCAATCAGAACAACCCGGAATTGTCCCCCTGGATCATACTTGTAATCGGGATGGCCATCGGTTTGGGTCTGGGTATGATAAACGGCAGTCTTGTGGCCTTCGGCAAGGTTCCGGCCATCATTGCCACCCTGGGTACCATGAGTGTGTTCCGGGGATTTACATTTGTTATCAGCAAAGGACAGTGGGTAACCGCCCATGAAATGACTGATCCCTTCATGAACCTGCCCCATGGTAATTTTCTCGGTGTACCCAACCTTATCTGGTTTGCCATATTTGTTGTAGCCGCTTTTTTCTACTTTATGCGTTATACCCGCAGCGGCCGGGAAATATATTCCATCGGTGGTAATAAATCCGCCGCAGTCCTTGTTGGTGTCAGTGAAAAGAAAGTTCAGTTTCTCATCTTTTCAATCAGTGGGCTGGTGAGCGGTATGGCGGGGGTTCTATGGGCGGCAAGATACGCTGCTGCAGTAAACGAAATGGCCACAGGGTTCGAACTGCAGACCGTTGCCGCCTGTGTTCTGGGAGGTGTGAGTGTCGCTGGTGGAAGTGGATCTGTTGCCGGTGTTCTTTTAGGTGCTCTCTTCATGGGACTGTTGAATAACTCCATGACTATGATACGGAACATGGCGTTCTTTCAGATGCTGCTTCAAGGCCTCATCGTAATTTCCGCAATGACTTTCAACGTCGTTATGGAACGGCGGCAGGATAAAATGCTTCTCAACAGGAGACTAGCATGAGCGACAATCTCGTCCGGCAAGACCGGCTTATTGATGAATTCAGCTTCAAAAAACGGATATCACGTCTTTTTTCCAGCTGGGAATTCATACTGTTCCTCACCCTGGTTGGAATCTTCATCCTCTTTTCCTTCATCAGCCCCTACTTTATGGACTACTTCAACCTGATGAATGCCTCTCTGAGCTTCGCAGAAAAATCCATTCTGGCTCTATCCATGATTTTTGTTATTCTCTCGGGTGATATTGATATTTCTGTAGCCTCCATTCTGGCTCTTTCCTCCTTTGCCATGGGAAACGCCTCGGTAAAAGGTGCTGGATCCGGAACTCTGGTAATCATCGGACTGGCAACCGGGCTGGCAGCCGGAATCGTCAATGGTTTTCTGGTAACAAAAATCAAGATACCATCCATTGCCGTCACCCTGGCCACCCTGTCGATTTTCAGGGGCATCTCCCAGGCAATACTCAGAGACAACGCCTATACCCACTACCCCCTGAAGTTTGCCTACTTCGGCCAGGGGTATATCGGCAACAGTGTGATACCCTTCGAGTTTGTGTTCTTTCTTGTTCTGGCTGTTCTCATGGGATTCATCCTGCATAAGACCACCTACGGCCGGAAACTGTACGCCATAGGAAACTCCGCATCAGCCAGCCGTTTCTCCGGCATAAATGTTGATCGAATCCGCTTCATCAACTTCGCCGTTAACGGCCTGTTTGCCGGAATTGCCGCAGTACTCCTTACCAGCCGCATCGGTTCCACCCGGCCTAACATCGCAACGGGATGGGAGCTGGAGGCCATCACCCTGGTGGTTCTTGGCGGCGTGGCCATAACCGGAGGAAAAGGGAATATTTTCGGAGTTGTGATAGCCAGCCTCCTGGTAGGTTATCTGAAATTCGGAATGGCTCTGGTAAATCTCTCGGCCAAGGTGATGGTAATCACCACGGGCGCTCTTCTTATCACTGCAGTACTCGTCCCGATGCTCCTTGAAATCGCCAAAGCCAAGCAGAAACTCCGCTCACAACGCTCCGAGCTCAAACTTGAAAGGAAGGCCTCATGATTCGCGCCGCTTTTAAAATGAAACTCAAAGACGCTTCATACATTGATGAATACAAAAAACGACACGATGAAATATGGCCGGAGCTCCTGAAGCTTCTCCAAGGAGCTGGAGTATCCGATTACAGTATCTTCTTCGACGAAGAAAGTCTGACGCTATTCGCCGTTCAGAAAACCTCCGGCGAAGGCGGATCCCAGGATCTGGGCTCGAATCCTGTTGTTCAGAAATGGTGGGATTTCATGGCCGACATCATGGAAACAGAAGAGAACAATGCCCCGGTAAGCATCGAACTGCCGGAAGTATTTCATTTGGATTAATCTTCGGCGACAGACCGCATAAACCCGCCGATACAGGAGACTTATAATGACAAGCAGAGAACGCGTACTTAAAGCGTTTAGAAAGATTGAAGGCAAACAGGACCGTCCCCCGATTCAGTTCGACCTGTGTCGGTCCCTCACCGACCATTTTGAAGAGAAACTGGGTATCAAAGCGGACTATGCCCTCTCATATTACGAAGATTTAACCTACAGAATATCGGCCAACGATATACGTACCGCTCTTGGGTCTGACTGTGTTGTTGTCGGAGGAACCGTCCCCGAAGGTTTCACTCCGAAACCGGTGAGAGACGATATCACCCTCAACGAGTTCGGTATGGAGATGAAACCCACTCCTCTTTATATGGAAGTAATTAAGTGCCCCTTGATTTCCGCATCATCCGTTGAAGACATCGAAGCCTATCCCTTTCCCGATCCTGCGGCCCCCGGACGTTTCGTAAAGGCTGAAAGAGACATAGCCAAATACAAAGATTCACACTTCATCATCGGTGATGTGGAGCTCAGCCAGTTTGAAATGGCCTGGCACCTCACCGGTCTTTCAGAATACATGATGGCCCTGGCGATGGAAGAGCCCTGGATTGAAACCCTCAACGACAAGGTGGAGGCCTGGACCTTATCCCTGGCCCATTCCCTGGCAGAACGCGGTGTGGATGCTCTCTGGTTTGGCGAAGATCTGGGAACACAAACCTCCACACTGATATCCCCAACCATGTGGCGGGACCGTTTCAAACCCCGGCATGCCCGGGTAATCAAATCCCTGAAAGACAAATACCCCGATCTGATGATTATCATGCATTCCGATGGTGCTGTGGCTCCCCTGGTGGACGACTTTATTGAAATTGGAATTGATATCTACAATCCGGTACAGCCCAATGTTGCCGGTTCTGATCCCCGGGAACTTCAGGCGAAGTACGGCGACCGAATCCGCTTTTTCGGCGGAATAGATCAGCAGGAACTGATGCCCTCAGGAGACACCGATGCTCTGACTGCCGAGATTCGCCGGAGAGCGGATATCATGGGCAAGAAAGGAAACTACCTGATGGCCCCGGCACACATCATACAGGCCGATGTGGCACCGGAAACCGTGGAAGCGATGATTGCCGCAATTAAGGCTCTGGCTGATTAATTAATATCTCGGAGTTCTTTACAGGAGTTTCTTCATAGAGAAATAAAACCCAACTGTCCTGAACCTTCCAGAGGCCTGTTGAAAACCTGGAAAACTCTAATCCCTATAATGAAAAGGCAGCGGGAGAATCCGGGATTTCATGTCGTACCGAAACTCCCGGATAGAGATTAACTGCTGAAATCCTTATCAAACCCCCATCAGCAGCACTGCTGCAGCAAAAGCCGGAATTGAAATTACCGTACTTAAGGAGAGAATTCCGGAGACAAGACCCTGCTCATCTTCTTTTGCCGCCAGGGTAACAA
>QNBK01000085.1 GCA_003644105.1 Spirochaetota bacterium
ACCTGATAACTGTCATTTCTCCAGTCCTCAAAACGGTAAAGAGCCCAGAGCAGCGGGATCAGAGAAAGGGTGATAATATAGATTCCGGAGATGGAGAGCAGCTCTGATAACATTCTCACCCCGAGAATGGGGATAAATGAGATAAGAAGCGGAAGTATCAGACGCCCGAGCAGCACCGCAGAGCTCTTACGGAACTGCATCCCTTCCTCCCGGGATTTTCCCTTTACCGTACCAGGGCCGGGCCCTTCAATTCTCAGCGGTACCACCGCACCGAGACCGCTTCCTTCAAGGCTTCTCCTCAAATCTTCTCTTTCCCGCCCCTTTACTCTCCGGGATTCACTTTTCTGAATATCCAGAATTTTACTGCGGAGAGCCTCGGGATTATTTACGCCCTGAAGAATCAAGACACCGTCAAGAGCTGAAGTTTTAACGATAAGGTTTCCCATTCGAAGTATGTGCCGGAGCACTCCGTTTTTTTCTGTTTCAACACCCTGAATCCGGTCTATGGGAACATGCCGGCTCTCAACTGTAAAATGCCCCCAGTCAAAAGTTCTGGAAGTAACGGCATCTGTTTCCACTCCATATTCCCGGGTGAGACGTTTTATCAGAAAAACCAACAGCCAGCCGGCATAGACCGCCGGGGATACAAGATACAGCATCCGCGGCAGAATCTCTGAAGATAAGGATGCTGTAAATAACAGGCCTGTAATCAGAACTGCTGGAATTAAACCGGCAAGCACAGGACGCAGCGAAGGCCTGATTCGCCTGCTCATCTTACCCGAGCCCGCCGGTAGGGGCAGTAAGTCGGGAAAGCCGGATAGCAGCCTGCCGTTGCTGTCCGTCAGAGGTGTCAAGGCTTTTCTGAATGTGGAAGACGATGTAAGGAATGTTAATAAAGCTTCTCTGGGCCAGCTGATCCACCGGGAATCCTCCACCGCAATAAGGGAGGAATCCAGAGGCGAGGGGGCGGCAAGGCGGTTTTCACCCCAGAGATCGCCAGGGAGCCAGCATTTTACACCCCCGGGTGTATCACTTTCCAGTCGGCCATCCAGCAGAAGTATCAATTCTTCTCCCGAGTCCCCCGGATAAAAAAGACAGGCGCCGGCTGCAGCCTCCCAGAGTTCCGAGGATTGCAGCAGCCTGTTTCTCCCTGAATCAGAGAGTCGGAAAAATACCGGGTGATCGGGCAGATTTTCAGGTTTCATCTCTACGACTATCGGCCTGACATGCCCCTTGAGTTAAATCTTGTAACCTTCCCGGCGACGCTTCCAGGCTCCTGTTAAAAGAACCCAGAGATCTGAAACCACAATTCCGCCCAGTATAAGTGCAGCTCCGATCATCTCTCTGGAGCTCATACCCGAATTGAAGGCCAACCAGCCGATTAATGCGGCAAAGACAGGTTCGAGAGCATAAATCAGTACAGCACGCAGAGGTGTAAGGCGTCTTTGAAACCAGTTCATCAGAGCCAGAGCCAGAACGCTGCCGAAAATAACCAGGTAAAACATCGCACCGGCAAGACGCCAGGTGGGTAGAAGCACTGGTTCTTCAACCAGAGGAACAAGTCCCAGGGCAAAAACACCGCAGAAAAGCATCTGTATCACCGTTAAAGCCGCAGGATGACTAACCTTTGAAGCTCTATCCAGCAGGACAATGTAGAAAGCGTATCCCAATGCACCGAGGAAGGAATAAAGATCTCCTTTATTTATCCCCCCATTAATAAAACCTCCTGAAATTGCATCGGTGATATAGGAAAGTCCCAGAAACACAACAACCAGCCCCAGCAGGTTGCCCCAATCAGGCCTTTTACCAAGGAGGAAAAACTGAAGGAAAGGAACAAAAAGAGCAAAAGAATAGGTGATAAAACCGGATCGGGCAACACTGGTATATTTCAAGCCGATTGTCTGCCCGGCATATCCGACAAGCATGGCAAAACCGATGGCCGCACCCCAGAGCCAGGCAACAGGCGTAAAAATATTTTTCGGACTGCCCCGCATAAGGAGGGGCCAGGATAATGCTGCAGCCAGAGTAAAACGCAGCCCTATCATCAGCATGGGAGAAATATCTGCAAGAGCGCTCTTGATTACAGCAAAGGTTCCACCCCAGATAAGAGTGGTAAGAACAAGAAGGCTTTCCGCCCGGACATCACGCTTCATGAGTGCCAAGATACAGCAGTTTCATACGGGAAAACCAGTCCCTTCAACCGAACTACAATTCCGGTTCTTTCAGAGATAGAGGTTTATCCAGAATTACAGACCAGAGCATACCCTGAGCCAATGGTGAGAGTTCTTTAATAGAATCCAAAACATAAACCCCTTCCCCGGAAGCCTCCATATCGGTATCCGTGCTGACAAAATCTTTTACCTGCCTTCTGTTCTGTTCAGCAGCCTGTACCGGCTTCGGTGCCGGTTTCGGCTTCGGCCCGGGCATCGGTCCGGGGGCGGCCTTAACCGATTCCCGAGCCAGTTTCGGCTCCGTCTGTTCTGCCGGTACAGCCTGTTTCTCTTTATCTTTTTTCAGCTTGTCTTTTCTTCTGGAAATAAGCCTGAGAATCCAGAGAGCGGCAAAGAAAAAAGGAAGAAGACTGAACAGGCTTTCAACGATTCTGCTCACAATTATTCGTTCGTCTTCCCGGGTTTTGTCTGATCCCCGAGGCTCTTTCTCATATCTGTATCAGCCTGAAGGTTCCTCAACTTGTAATAATCCATAATACCCAGATTACCGTCTCTGAAGGACTGGGCAATCGCCTGGGGAATTTCCGCTTCAGCCAGAACAACCTTGGCCCGGTTCTCCTGGACTTCTGCCAGCATCTCCTGCTCTCTGGCCCTGGCAGCGGCACGGCGCTGCTCAGCTTCAGCCTGGAAGCGCCGGAGATCGGCTTCAGCCTGATCGGCCTGAAGCTTGGCCCCGATGTTGGAGCCGACATCAATATCGGCGATATCAATGGAGAGAATCTCGAAAGCCGTTCCGGCATCCAATCCCTTATCCAGAACTCGTTTAGAGATATTATCCGGATTTTCCAGAACATCCTTGTAGGTTTGAGCAGAGCCGATTGTAGTAACAATACCCTCACCCACTCTGGCGATAATGGTTTCTTCTGATGCACCGCCGATCAGGGCGTCTATATTCACCCGGACGGTTACCCGGGCTTTGGCTTTAAGCTGTATTCCGTCCTTGGCCACCGCATCGATTGTAAGCTTCCCGGTTTCGGGATTGGGGCAGTCTATCACCTTGGGATTGACGCTGGTTTTCACCGCGTCCAGAACATCCCGTCCGGCCAGATCTATTGCCGCTGCTCTTTCAAAGGGGAGTTCAATTCCAGCTTTTGCCGCAGCTACCAAAGCCCGGGATACCCGGACCACATCTCCCCCGGTAAGAAAGTGAGTTTCCAGCAGGTCGGTATGGATGGGCATCCCGCCCTTTACCAGCATAATCCGGCTGTCGACAATAGTTTTTGTACTAACCCTCCGGATCCACATACCAACCAGACGGCCCAGTCCAACCTTCGCACCTGACACTATAGCCCGGAGCCAGAGGCCGAAAAACTTGAGCAGTATGATGACAAAGAAAATCGCAATAACCGCGACAACTGCATAAAGAATGAAAACTAAAATTCCCATTATTCCTCCCTGGCGGAAACAACGACTTTAACGCCGTCAATCCGCAGCACAACAACCTGTGTGCCTTTATCGTAATATTCGCCGTCGGTTTCAGCGACAACGGTCCGATTCTCAATTTTCACCTTTCCCACAGGTCGCAGATCTGTAATTGCAGTTCCGATACTGCCCGGGGGAAATGGCTCAGAAACTTTATCACTTGAGGTCTCCGGAGCAGCTCCGGATATTTTTTCACCTTTCCGGTGCTTGTTTTTCCCGGCATATCCGGGGTCCCCCTGTCCGTGAAGTACAAGGCGGTCGAAAAGCCCCGCCCGGGGTAATGCAGCCATAATAACTCCTATCGAGAAAATACCACCAATAATACTGATTCCCACAATGCCGATATTGCGCCAGGCAATAGTCCACTGCCAGTCAAACTCCGGCCAGTAGAAATCCTGCTGACTGAAAACAAACGACCCCAGAATAAGCAGGAATCCGGCAATGCCGGCAATGCCGAAACCGGGAATAATAAAAATTTCAAGAAGCAGCAGAACAACACCGGTTACAAACATCAGAATCTCAGCCGGGCCGAGGTTTCCAATCAGCCCGCTGATGCCGAAAACAACTGCAAAACAGACAAGGGCGATGGTACCGGGAATGCCGAACCCGGGGCTGGTGATTTCCAGATACAGGGCTACCAGCCCCGCGAGTATAAGAATACTGGTTACAGCCCCGCTGGTAAGAAAAGTAATCAGGGAATCTGCCCGGCTTTTTTCCAGTACCACCGTGTCTTCCAGGGTGAAACCGAAAGATGCGATCAGCTCTTCTCTGGTGGAAACAGTACCTGAAGAAACCCCGTATTTCTCCATCTCTCCCGCGGTGAGGGTGAGGAGTTTTCCTGAGTCACAAACAGTTTTTCCAAGTTCAAATTCTTCACCTTTTCGTTCCATTTCCTCAATATCTGCTGCCGTTGCCAGAGAGACAACGTCGTTTACATATACTTCTTTCAGAACAACATCCATATCAACCATGGCCAGAGCCACGGCAACCGGATAACCGTTCTTTTCGGCCAGGGCTGCAATCTGTCCACGAACGGCGCTGACGGTCTTCTCCCCGGCAGCCTCCATACCCTCAGCGGTCTGATATACCGGGGCGGCGGCGCCCATGGACGTTCCGGGAGTCATCCAGATTTCAGAAGCGGAAAAGGCCATCAGGGCTCCTGCAGACCAGCTTACCCCCCGGCCGCCGTTGTCCGCCGGAACATAAGCTACTGTTCGAGCCCAGCTTGCCGCTCCGATCTTACTGGCAATCTCCAGAGCTGTATCAACCCGGCCGCCGAAGGTATCAATTTCAATGATAATAAGCTCGGCTTCGGCCTTTTTAGCCGTTTCCAGAGACCGGCCGAGAAAAACACCGAGGTAGCGGTCCACATCCTCACGGAGGGGAATAACATAAACTTCTGCCGGGATAACTTCATCTGACGAAGCGGCGGCCGGAAGGAATGAGGCAGAGTATAAGAGAAGTAAAAGAACTACCGGAAGAAAAACTCCGGCTCGAAATCTCTCTGTGATTCTCATAGATTCAGCATGAGGTTCTCAGGGATAGAAGTCAACAGAAGTCAACCGAAAACAACAGAATGAGGGGAATCATATTTTCGGCAGATCGACAATCGCCTCTGAAACATTCATGGAATTATCACCGATGTGCTCCAGGTGCTTTACGATATCCAGAAATATCAGCTCTCCTTTCACATTCACCTCCTCATCCCTCTCAATGGTTCGCCGGGAACGCTTTCGGAGAGTATCCCGCATAGAGTCGATTCCCCGCTCCATATCGTTGGCAACTTCAATATCGTACTGGTCTATTTCACCATCCAGGTAATCCTGGTTGTACTTTATGAAATCCAGAACCTGTTCGGTGTATAACCGAATCTCATTATCGCCCTGTTCATGGAACTTCCATCCCTTGTCGTGAAGACGTTCCAGAAGCAGGCTGATACTGAAACTGCTGTCGGCTACAGATTCCAGTTCGTTGGTGATGCGATGCTGAGCGGCCACGGTTTTTGACTGTTCGTGCCCCAGGGTCTGCTGGGTACATTTGGTGAGATAACCTATAATCTGTTCCTGCATGTCATCTACACGCTGTTCTCTTAAAACCATTTCATCCTGGCCTTTTTCCAGTTCTTTATAGTCCCGGGCATTCCCCAAAACCATATTGAGCATGGTGTACGCCTCCCCGGCCATGGCGGCCAGATCGTGCCGTACGGTGATGAGATTGGAAGCAACCGAATCGGCAAGATGCCAGGGTACCACCTTAAGCTGGTAGGAGGCCTTCAGGGAACTTGAGCTATCCTCCTTCACCATTTTCTCCACCAGCGTGCTCATGGGACCGATAAAACCTACCAGCAGCAGAGTATTGAAGAGATTGAAGAGGGTGTGAAACATCGACAGGTGAAATGGAATATTCACCGGGTTAGCTGCTGAGCCTGGAACCACGGCATCCACCAGCCTGGTAAAAGGATTGAACACGGCCAGCATCCAGGCCACACCGATAAGATTGAAAAGCATATGGGCCCGGGCCGTCCGCTTCGCTGTGGCGTTCATCGGTATTGAGGCCAGATAGGCTGTAATGGTGGTACCGATATTTTCCCCGAGAATAACTGCCGCCGCTACCGGAAAATCTATCCATCCCTTGAAAGCCATCGTGATAGTGATGGTCATGGCAGCGGAAGAAGATTGCACAACAACGGTAAGCAGAGTACCAATCAGTACAAACAGCAATGTCGATGAAAAACCCATATCAGACCAGTTGGAAAGAAAGGCCAGCACTTCGGGGTTGTTCTTGATATCAGGAACCGCATCCTTCATGAAGCTCAGGCCCAGAAAAAGCAGTCCGAAACCTATGAGGATATCCGCTATCTCCCGGCGTTTGGACCGGCCGCTGAAATAAAAAGGAATGGCAATGGCGATGGCGGGAAGGGCCACATCAGCGATGTGAAATTTGAAACCCAGAGCTGAAACAATCCAGGCGGTAAGGGTGGTACCTATATTCGCCCCCATAATCACACCCAGGGACTGTTTCACAGTAATCAGACCGGCATTCACCAGGCTGACAAGAAGAACCGTTGTTGCTGAAGATGACTGAATAACGGAGGTGACACCCACACCGGTTAAAACACCGGCAAAACGGTTTTCCGTCATGGTGTGGAGTACGGACTTCAGACGGTTTCCCGCCCTGTTCTGAATCCCGTCGCTCATAATTCGCATTCCCACAAGAAACACACCGATGCCGCCGATCAGATTCAAAAGCTGGAAAAATCCTTTCATTCATCTTTTCTAACAAATAAACGGAGATTAATCGAGTCCAGGGTGAAAATGGTTTACCCGGAAGCACCGGAACGTATAATCTGAACACAGGGTGGTTAACTGATGTTTTTCCGCAAACTCGAATCAGATCTGAGAGACGGCCCAAGGGTGTGTGTTGCCGTTGCCGGCGCCGCCGGTGAAGAAATATTCTCCTCTCTCAGACTCTCTGAAAAGCTGGGAATTACCGAAGCCCTGCTGGTTGGAGAGAAAAAAGCCGCCATGGAAGGTGCGGACCGTGCCGGAATGGAGTGCTTTTCCATACTTGAAGCAGAGGGTGATGAGGCTGCCGCCGAAAAAGCTGTAGAAGCAGTCAGGGATGGAACTGCAGACATCCTGATGAAGGGGAGAGTCTCCACTGCGGTTCTCTTAAAAGCCGTCCTTTCGGATAAAACCGTATTCTCCAGAGGGAAGCTCCTCTCCCATCTGGCCGTTCTGGAAGCTCCTGACGGGCACATACTCGGTATAACCGACGGGGGTATGAACATCAGCCCGGATGTGGATCAGAAGAGGGTAATTCTGGAATCCGCCGTTGAAGCCTTCAGAGCCCTGGGTATTTCATTACCCAAAGTAGCGGTTCTGGCCGCCATGGAAAAGGAGAACCCGAAAATCCCCGAATCCATAGATGCCGGGAAACTCAGCCGTCTCCAGGACAGCGGGGAAATATCAGACTGCATCGTTGAAGGACCCATGGCCCTGGATCTGGCGGTAACTCCCGAGGCCTGCAGACTGAAAAACTACAAAGGAAAAATTCAAGGGGATGCCAACATACTTCTGGCACCGGATATCTCAGCGGGAAACATACTGGCCAAATCTCTGGTGCACCTGGGAGGATGGAGAGGCGGCGGACTTGTAGTGGGAGCGGGCCGGCCCATCGTTTTACTCTCCCGGAGCGATACCGCCGAGGAGAAGTACAACTCCATACTTCTGGCCATCGCCCTGTACCGGAAACCCCAACCCCTTAGCAGCAGTCTGATTTCTCAACACCCCATATAATTCCCTGGATACAAGACTTGCTGTGGCTCTCAGAGAAACCGATCAGAACCATCAGGTGGTTACCCGGGACAATGTTTGTATTGGATGATGACCTCTATCGCACATCCATTCAGATTATCGATACAGAAACAGGGGTTGAACCAGGCGGCAGTTCCTGGGATTTCTGGTTTGATTCATAGACTGCCAAAAGCTCATTCTGTTAAAACAAATTCCAGAATCTGCCTTATTTCAATTCCCCTGGGAGTATCTTTCACCATTCTGGAATCTGTCTTGAATAACAAATAGTATTTATCACCCTTTAATTCCTGGTCCGACCGGTATTTTCTAAGATTCAAAAGACTGCGGAACTCCCTTTTTTCATTTTCATCATTCAAATCTACGCATACCTGATAGCAGTAGTAATTCCTTCCGAATGTAACAACAAAATCAACCTCATGCCCTTTTTCATCTCTCAGAAAGAAAACTGCTGATCCACTGTATTTCTCAATCAGATTATTATAGACAATATTTTCAAGTTTTCGAGATTCCAGACAGAGATGGGTAAATAGATTATCAGAGAGATAGTATTTTTTTTGCGTCTGAAAGATTTTTTTTGTTTTCCATTGGTACTTATCAATTCGCCCAAGTAGAAATACGCTGCTGAGATGCGAAAGGAAAAGACTGACTGTTTTATCAGTAATTCCAATAACATTGCCAAGCTTGGCAGCACTGACAATCGATCCGGGGTTTCTCGTAATGTAAAGAAACAGGTTTTGCATCAAATCCGATTTCTGTATTCGATACCGGTTGATAATATCCTTCAGTATAATTTTTTCAATAAGTGACTGGCGGTAGATGGCTTTCTGACTATCAGGAAGCAAAAAGGTTTCGCAGAATCCTCCATATTCAAGATACGTATCAAACAGCTGACTGATTTCTATTTTTCTCTCATTGATGGAAAACAGGTCCAAATGATTGTATTCATGAAAATCAAGGAACTCTTTAAAGGTAAAAGGCTGGAGCGTATACTCCAGTACCCTGCCTCCGAGAACCGTACTGAACTCACTGGATAAAAGATGACTATTCGACCCGGTAACATATATATCGTCACCCTCTGAATCATACACAGTTCTTACAAACTTTTCCCAGGCAGGTATATTCTGTATTTCATCAAAGAACAGATAACGATTATACCCGGGGTTGGATTTCAGCTTGAATATGTCATATAAATTTCTAAGAGATTCCAGTGTCAGACTGCCGTTGAGTCTGTCATTCTCAAAGTTAATAAAAAGTATGTTCTGTTTGGGAATTTCACCGGATATTTTCTGATATATTCTTTTTAGAATAAAGGATTTTCCCGACCGCCGTATTCCTGTAATCACCTTTACCGGTTTTTTCACCAGATGATTTTCCAAAAAAACTGTTTCCAGCTTTCTAATGACTACATTCTGAGTTTGATAAGTTGCACTTTCCTGAATGATTGTAACAATTTCACTGTAACTCAGCATGCTGAAAGGGTATCCCCAAAAACCATATGTGTCAATTTCTCGGAATGCTTTCCGGGAAATTGAGGGAATTCTCAGAATGTACTCCGGGAATATGCTGCTCTCAGTAGCTGTACCGCGCCCCGATCGTGATATTCACCCCGTTGAACTCGTAATCTTTCCACTCATCAGGCCAGGCTCCGGAGCGGTCGTATGCGAACAGAGACTGCTCATCCCCGGCATTCACCACAACGATGCCCAGCAGGGTAAATCCCTGAAACACATACCAGCCGAAGGTGGTGGTTATCTGGGCCGAGGCATCCACCGGCGAGACAACCGACTGCAGCCTGGTAAACCAGGTGGACCGGAGCATCCACGAAACCTCCGGATAAATCATTATTCCGTAATATCCGGCATCCCCGTCAATCATCTCCTGATAACCCCGGGCACTCCAGTTCTGCCAGGGCATCAGCAGAGCTTCAAGTCGCAGGGTAAGGGTACTGTCATACCCGGTCTGCAGCTGATGAAAAGCCCCGAAACTGAAGTTCACCGTTTTACTCACCTCATCCCAGCTGTCCCTGTTCACCCCGGCATTTCCATCCAGTCCGGCTGCCAGAGAAACCCCGCCGTAAATATCCACCCCGGCAAATCCGTGAAAAGAAAAATAGGGCCGGCTTCCCAGGAGATCGGTTCCCACCTTGGCATCCCCTTTGTAGAGGTAGCCCGTCTCCAGCTGCCAGCCTCCTGCCTTGGCCACAAAGCGTGCCCC
>QNBK01000086.1 GCA_003644105.1 Spirochaetota bacterium
ACTCCGGGATTATACGGTACAAACATAATCGTTCCGGTAGCCAGAGCATCCATAATATTGGCATTTCTTTTCGGTGCCAGATTGTGACTGTCGCCGATATCTTTAGCTAAAGGACCGATTGCAACTATCGACCGGGCAGATCCGGCTGTAATTATATTTCCTACGATCGTCAGGACAAATATCGTCAGCTCAGCATTTCGGACCTTCCTGGTGATAGGTGAAACCTTTTCAAGAATAAGCTGGAAGAGTCCTGCTTTTTCAAATATTCCAACCAAACCGAGAAGAAGCATTGTGAACATAATAATCGGAAGCATTCCGGCAATTCCGCTGTAAAGGATTCCTCCGAATTTTTTTGCCGCCACATCAGCAAAAAGAATCTGTTTCCCCTTTAACAATCCGGTTACCAGCCCCAGTAAGATACCGAAAGCATTGGTTGTAATCAAAGCGGTAACCAGATGCACGCCTCTGTACATTACAAATATCAGTACCGCTGGAACGATGAGCATTATCAGGCCTTTGGGAGATACTTCACGGGCCAGAGCAATGGCTGTAGAAGAGTCTGACTTCATGGTAATTCCAAAAATGATAAACATGATAATTGAGAATCCCGCAGCGACAAAGGCATATTTCAATCGACTCTGAACAACAGTTTTTATCTCAGCACCCTGGGTATAGGCTGATGCAATCGTAGTATCAGATATCGGAGCGATATTATCGCCGAAAAATGCACCACTCACCAGGGCTCCGATCATTACCAGAGGGCTGGCACCAAGGCCGACACCAACAGGAAGCATCAGTGGGCCGATTGCTGCAATACTGCCGCCGGAAGTACCGGTAGCTGTAGAGAAAAGGGCTGCAACAATGAAGGTGATTAACGGCAGGAATGCTCCGGTAACGCCGACATTAACTCCAAGCCACACCAGGCTGTCTACCAATCCGGATGACTGCAGCAATTTCCCCATGATACCTGCAAGTATCCATGCCATTGCCATAACAGCAACCATTTTCCTGGACATTCCAACAAGAAGAGCTTCTGATGCTTCAGAAGGTTTCTTTGCAAGAACAATCGCAACGAATATTGCTGCCAGGCAGGCAACCCACAGGGTTTTCGTATGTACCCAGCCGGTGAGCACAAGGGCAAGAATAACACCGAGCAGTGTTATCAGCGGTAAGAAGGCACCGAACATACCCATCCTGAATTCAAGTCTCTCTGAATTCTTTTCCATATTCCTCTCCTCAAAAAAGATTCACTCTTATATTCGTTTATACGTATTCATTTTATTTCGTATCTTCGAATATTGACATTTAAATACTATCATAGTAGCCTTCATCATGCAAGTTTGTTTTTTCGGGATTAATACATGTTGTATATCTTAGCTGGTGTACTCACTCTCCCTATAACAACAATTCTCACAATTGCCGGAGTTGGTGCGGCATTTATCCTGATTCCTGTATTTACAGCCCTGGGAGTAGAACTTCATGAAGCGATGGCTGTTGCCCTGCTTCTCAACGCCCTGGCAATGATTTTTGCTTCTTTCCGTTATGGGAGAAAAAAACTCATACTCTGGAAAATTTCAATTCCGTTTATCATAACAAGTTGTATTGGAGCCCCTGTCGGAGCATTGCTGAGTTACAGAATAAATAATACTTTCCTGAGACTCTGTTTTATTCTGTTTCTCCTATTTGCATCTGCAATGATTTTTTTCTATAAAACAAAACAAGTCCAATCTGATTCTGCACCCGAACTGACACTCAAGAGCGCTTTAATCAGCAGTTTTGCAGGGCTGGCAGTAGGTTTTATCAGCGGCCTGATTGGTGTAGGGGGCGGCAATATAGTTCTTCCAATACTGATTGCATTGGGAATAAAACCAAAAGAAGCGGTTGCTACAACGGCGCTTATCGTAATTTTCTCGTCATTTTCTGCATTTATCAGCCATCTTGAAGTTGGTACTCTGGACATCGTGTTCGTATCTGTTACTGCTGGAGCGGCAATTCTTGGAGCAATAATAGGTTCATGGTTGATGACCGATAAATTAAAACCTGAAATAATAAAAAAAATACTGGGCTTTATCCTGATAGCCGTGGCTGTGAAAATGATAATCAACTTGATTTAAAGGATTAACAATGGAAAAAGAAAAAATAGATCTGATCAGAGAAGCACTTCCCGCTGTAAAGAACTGCCATTATCTGAATACCGGAACTAACGGCCCTCTGTGCCGGGCAACGGCTGAAATAATGAAAAAGGAATCAGAAAAAGAATTTCTGGAGGGAAGGTACCTGCCATTCCTTTCTGAATTGTATAAAGATATGGATGAAACCCGCTCATTACTTGCTGAATATATTAACGCGGACTACGAGGAGGTGGCCCTTACACATACGGCAACTGAAGGAATGAACCTGATATTGTGGGGAATCAATTGGCAGCCGGGAGATGAAATTATCACGACAAATCAGGAACATGTCGCCAGCCTTGCTCCAATCACTCTTATAAAAAATAAATATAATCTGAGTGTTAAGTATATTGAAGTTGCATATGCGGGAGACTATAACGAAAAGGTGCTCCTGGAATCATTCAGGAAGAGTATATCACACAAATCAAGGCTTCTGGTTGTCTCTCATGTATCCTTTTCCACAGGCCTCACCTTCCCGTTAAAAAAACTGGCGGAAATCTGCCATGAAAATGATATGTATATATTAGTTGATGGTGCCCAGGGAGCCGGTGCCACCCCTCTGGATGTTCATGATTTTAATATTGATTTCTATTCACTTGCCGGCAGGAAATGGCTTCTGGGCCCGGAAGGTATAGCCGCATTGTATATTTCAAAAAAGAGGATTTCAGAGGTGGATCCGACATTCATCAGCCCCTCTTCCATCAAAAATCGTCATAATCTTGATATCACATCCCCATACATTATTCCCGCACCCTATGCTGCAAGATACCAGACAGCAACTTCCATTAACCGTCCCATACTTCTGGGGTTTAAAGAATCATTGAAGTTTCTGCTGAAAGAGGTTGGAAAGGAGTGGATGCTGAATCGAATTAAAACTCTTATCTCATCCCTGAGGAAGAAACTTGAAGAAATCCCTGAAATATCAATCGTTACTCCCGAGGGTACCGAAGCCGGTTTCATCCACTTTCTGATAGACGGTTGGAGTCCCGCAGCATTCTGCACTATCATGAACCAGAGAAAATATATGATACGGCCTGTCCCAGAACAGCATCTTCCCGCTCCGATAAGGGTGTCAGTTGGTTTTTACAATACAGAGGATGAGATTAAGGGATTGGTAGAGAATATCGTAGATATCATCAACAAGGAATAATTTTGGCTAACAGAGACAGATCGAGAAATGAGCTGCGGGCAAATATCCTGAAAGCACTGGCTAATGTGACAAGAGTTTGTATTATTGAGAATCTGAAGGATAGCCCCTATAACGTAACTGAATTAGCGGCGTTACTTGGAGAATCCAATTCCATAACATCCCGGCATCTGAACGTCCTTAAATCTGCCGGTCTTATTGAGGATGAGAAAACAGGGACTACTGTTACTTATTCCCTGGCCAGCAATGGGATACCTGATATTCTGGATTCCGTTGATGAGGTAATTAAAATGAACTATGAAAAATATCATGTTTTTTTCAGCAAGGAACTGATAAAGGAGCGATAAGCTGTTACCTCCGGCCGACGGCTTTAAGCTGCTCCCAATCTTTAATTCGCCGTAACCAGATATCCGATCCGGATTTCAGAAAGAATTTGAGGCGTCTTTTCAATGTTATTCGGTTTTTCCCCGTCATCGTGGAAAGGATTCTGTCCAACCCGTCATGTCCTTTTCCGACACGGGACTCAAGAATCGTCACCCAGGCATTCAGATACGGCCCTCTACTGCTAAGTGTAATTCTTTTCCAGCTGGAAAGAGCCGCCGATTCACGTCCCAGGTATAACTCGTAAAAACCCAGACGTTTGTAAAGCAGATAATTTCCGGAATCTCTCAGCAGTGCGGATCGTATAGCCCGGACAGCCTCTGATGATTTTTCGTATGGAAAGGCCTGATAGGCACTGGGAACCCTGCAGACCTGAACCAGTACTATCAGGGTTAGGGCATACATTATCAGGTCCAGAGCCAAGGCAGAACCGGGGCTAACCCAACTGGACAGAAAGTTGAATAAGCCATGAACAAAGGAAACGACAAACACCGCTGTAAAGACATAACGGTATTTCAAGATAAATCCACCTTCAGGTGGTTCCAGTATCGCTTCACCTGCAAAATATCCCCATATAGCCGCATATGCCATGTGCCCTGAGGATGCCCAGATTAGTCGTGCCGGGATTGATCCTGTACCGAACATTATCAGATAATTGATATTTTCCCAGAGACTGAACCCCAGAGCCACCATCATTGCAACGATAACACCGTCCCGTGGCTCCTTAACCCGCTTGAATCCTCTGGCCAGAATCCAGAATATAATAAATTTTGCCCATTCTTCTGAAGGTCCGTTAATAAGAAGAAAAAACTGCAAGTCGTTTGCCGCATCATAGGGGGTGTATAAATTACCGCCGTATATCAGGAACCCGAGGAAATAGAACAACCGTGCCAGATACAACGACCCGATTCCTGAGAGAAGGTACAAATACCAGCGATGCCCCTTATCTTTCCACCGCGGATCCGCCCGGGTTACAATTTTAAGCCATACCCAGGCCCCGCCGGCGGATATAAACAATGAAATAATCCATGTTAACCGGAAATATCCGTTGGACATGTACTCCCCCGAAGTAAGTATATTCTATTTGATGTATTTGCTGCATCAACTGCAGAATCTCACTATGCATACATTTCTCTTCATGAAATCATCAAATTATATGCAATTTCTGATCTTTTTTGTTCAATTCTCCCTGGATAGCGATTATACTTAACCTCTTGATTTCCAAGGAGGAATTTCATGAAAAAACATTTCATTCGTTCCATTGCAGCAGTTCTGCTGCTGGCAGTCCTACCCGTCGCGTTAATGGCGAATGGGGCTGTGGAAGGCCCGATTAACGGATCCGGCGAGCTGGTTGTGCTTCACACCAACGACTTTCACGGTCATCCATTGAAGTTCTACAACTATCCCGCCCCGAATCTCGGTGGTTTACCGGCTATTGCCACCATCGCACAAAACACCAGAGAGATGTACGAAAATGTCCTCATCCTGGATGCCGGCGATTTGAACACCGGTCGGCCTGAGTCAAATTTCTATGAATCGGCACCGGACATCATCGGTTACAACTACGTGGGATACGACGCCCTCACCCTGGGAAACCATGAGTTCGATAAGCCGCTCACCACTTTGAATGAACAGATGCAGCTGGCCAGTTTCCCCTTTATCTCAGCCAATGTTCATTACCCCGATGGATCTCTGGTTGCTGAGGCTCCTTACGTCATCAAGACTTTTGATGGTTTCCGGGTAGGAATCTTCGGACTTACGACTGATGAAACTCCCAAGGTTACCATGCCCTCCATCACCGGCGATCTGATTTTTGAAGATGAAGTTACCGTTGCCCGGCGCATGGTAGCCGAATTGGAGCCCAAGGTGGATATCATCATTGCTCTGGTTCATATGGGGATCTACGATGATAACACCCATGGCTCCCGGAGAGTGGCAGCCAATGTCGACGGCATCGATCTCATCGTTGACGGCCACAGTCATTCCAAAATCGATGAACCTGTCTGGGAAAACGGCACTCCCATCGTTCAAGCCTGGAACTGGGGCCTGCTGGTAGGAAAAGCAGTTCTTACCATTACAGATGGTGAAGTAACCGATTTCAAATGGGAAACCATCCCGGTCAATCTGAAAAACCGTACAAAGGACGCCGACGGTAACAGCGTCTACACCTTTATCGGCGAAGAGATTCCCGAAGACCCCTACCTGCTGGCAGTACTCACCCCGTATTACGAACAGGTTGAAGCCAAGCTCTCTGAAGTTATCAGTGAAGCTGAAGATTTTTTTGACAATACAGACATCCGCAAGGAAGAAGCACCATTGGGAAACCTGGTGTCCGATGCCATGCTATGGGCCACAAAAGGTCAGGGGTCGGATTTTGCCATTCAGAACGGCGGTGGAATCCGGGCGGGTATTCCCGAAGGTGATATTGACAAGAAAATTATCTATGAAGTGCTTCCCTTCGATAACTCTGTTATGACAGTGGAAATGACAGGAACTGAGGTTCTGGCTATGTTTGATTTCATCGCCACCATCCCCAGGGGCAAGGGCGGATTCCCACAGGTTTCCAAAGGCGTGAAGTTCACCGTGGATTTCGGCGCGGGAGAAGTACGGGATCTTACCATCAACGGTAAAACCGTGGATCCCAACGCCACCTACAAGGTTGCCACCAACTCCTTTATGGCTGCCGGGGGTGACGGTTATACCATGATGAAATCCGGTTATCACTACGACACATCGGCCTTCCAGAGAGACGTTGTTATTGATTACCTGAAGTACCTTGGTGGATCAATCAGTCCCGAAACCGAAGGAAGAATTACCGTTATTGAGGCTCAGTGATTTAAATTGACCTCTGGCGCAGGGGATTCTACATTCCCGCGGCAGAGGTCATTCAAAAAAATCCAGGAAAACCAGCCTATACAACTTCCAGAGCCTCTTCAATCATCTGGTTGAAGAGTGATCGCCGGTAACAATACTGTCGCTCACTGTGAGCAGAGAAAGCGCGTTCACCCTGAACCTGGCCGCCAGAGTGTAAAGGGCGGCTGTTTCCATCTCAGCGGTGAGAACATTCCCCACCTTTCTGCCGAATCCCGGGGAGCTGCCACTGCTATGATTAAAAAATATTTGCTGAAAGCGATATTCTGCAAATTCATAGTATATCCGCCTGCTCCTCTTCCACAAATGGATTTATCAATTTTATACCCCGGTATAACTGACCGGCATTCAAATCTTCTGAAACTACATACCCACAATTTGATTTTTCAGCTGCTGCAATTATCAATGAATCCCAGAACGATATTTTGGATAAAATACTTATATCAATAGCTTGCTCAATTAATTCCAGATCTATTTTCACCAATTCCATATTATGAAAATTATGAACTATATTTTTAACAATTACAGGATCAGCTTTTAGTTTAGCAGTTGTAACAACATAAAATTCCTGTATAACCTGAGTAGATATTACCGGTATATGGTTATCAACCAATTTTTTTATAAAATTTCTTGCAGCTTCCTGCTTAACACTATCTTTTTTGTCAATTGTATAGACAAACAGATTTGTATCGATAAAAACCTTAGACACGATGCAAATCCTCTCTTGTCCAGGATTCCCCCGCTGAGGATACATCCAGTTTATCCATAAGTAAAAAAGTATCATCCAGCCATTTATCCAAAGGTGATTTCACTGTTTGTTCGATAAGCTGCCTTACCATCACATTAAAAGAGATATTATGCCGTCCGGCATATTCGCGCCCTGTTTTCAATAAATCGTCATCTATGGAAAGAGTTATGTTTTTCATTCTGCACCTCTTTACACAGTATGTGTGTACACATACGAAAGGTCAATAGGGAAAGAAATTGTACTGCCTGAACCCCTGGTAGAGGGAATATTTTAAAACATTCTACTTGCCCGGGCACAGCGAAAACCTACTTCCAGACATTTCCAGACATATCGTACAAACCATGAGGAACGCAGTTTGATAAGAACTGACTTACCTTGGCGGATCAATCAGTCCTGAAACCGAAGGAAGAATTACCGTTATTGAGGCTCAGTGATTTAAATTGACCTCTGGCGCAGGGGATTCTACATTCCCGCGGCAGAGGTCATTCAAAAAAATCCGGGAAAACCAGCCTATACAACTTCCAGGGCCACTTCAATCATCTGGTTGAAGGTGGTTTGACGCTCCTCGGAAGTGGTGGACTCGCCGGTAACAATACTGTCGCTCACTGTGAGCAGAGAAAGCGCGTTCACCTTGAACCTGGCCGCCAGAGTGTAAAGGGCAGCTGTTTCCATCTCGGCGGTAAGAACCCCGTACTCCGCCCACTTCTTCCAGCCCTTATCATCATCGTTGTAGAAGGTATCCGAGGTGAGAACATTCCCCACCTTGGCGGAAATGCCAAGACTTCCAGCCTTCTCCCAGGCCCGGCGAAGGAGATTGAAATCCGCTGTGGGGGCAAAATCCATACCGTTGAAACGCAGCTTGTTCACCGCCGAGTCGGTGGATGCACTCATGGCTATCACCACATCCCGGAGTTTTACATCCTCCTGCATTGAACCGCAGGTACCCACCCGAATCAGGTTCTTCACTCCATAGAAATTCATCAGCTCATAGACGTAAATAGAAATGGAGGGAACACCCATTCCAGTCCCCTGAACAGATACCCTCTTACCTTTGTAAGTTCCGGTAAATCCCAGCATGCCTCTTACCTCGGTGTAGCAGATAACATCTTTCAGAAAAGTCTCAGCGATGAACTTCGCCCGTAGAGGGTCGCCCGGCAGAAGGATGGATTCTGCGATTTCGCCTTTCTCTGCGCCTAAATGCGGTGTACTCATGTTTATACCTCTTTTTTAATATTATCGTCGAACGAAGGGGTGAAAAGAAAGCTTCCATTGCCCGCCGGCCGGCTTTGATTTATGGTGTTTGTATGGCTGAAAAGAACTGGTTTGAGATTGGGAAGAAGAGATTTGGACTCACCGAAGATACAGCGGCGGATTTTGTGAGAATTGGAACAAACCTCTGGAACAGGGCGGAACCCGGATTCGGGGAGAATGCCACTCACGAGTATCTTGCCGGACTTTTTGAGGGTCTGGGATTTCAGATTGAAGTGTTTGAAGGTATGCCCGGTTTTATTGCCGCAGTCCCGGGGGCTGAGCCGGAAATTGCCGTGATTGCCGATATGGATGCCCTTCCACTTCCCGGGGATGAGAGCGGTGCCTACATTCATTCCTGCGGTCATCATATGCAGACTACGGATATTTACGGTGCGGCCCGGCTGCTTTCTGAGTCGAGTTCTGAACCCGCATCCAAAGCCTTGAAATTCCTTGCTTTTATAGCCGTTCCGGCGGAGGAGTACATCAACCTGGAAAGCCGGGAAGAACTCCGGGAGGCGGGAAAAATCAAGCATCTGAGCGGGAAGCAGGAACTCCTTTCCCGGGGGATTTTCAGCAGGTATACAAAAGTGGTTTCCACCCATGCAGCCGGATTCACTGAGCCTGAGTTTATCAGCAGCGTATTGGGGATGGGGGGATTCGAGGTGCTGCGCTTCGTGTTCAAGGGGAAAGCTGCTCATGCCGGAGCCCAGCCTCACAAAGGAATCAACGCTCAGAACGCCGCTTCTCTCTTTCTTCAGGCCTGTGCCTTTCTCCGGGAGAGTTTTAACGAGTCCGACCATATCCGCATCCATCCTCTGCTCACCCTCCCTCAGGGTATATCAGTCAATATCATTCCCGAAACAGCCTTCGTGGAAACCTACGTCCGGGGAGCAAATCCTAAAGCCGTTTCCGACACCGTTGAAAAGCTCAAAAATGCCGCTGCAGGCTCTGCACGTTCCATCGGCGCCGAAATTGAGATTGAGGACATCCCCGGCTACGCTCCTTTCAAAGCGGATCCCGGTATGCACTCCCTTCTCGGTCAGGTTGTCCGGGAGATGGGGATTCCCTTCATCGAAGAACAGTACGCTTCCCCCTCATCGGACATGGGGGATGTGTCCCAGGCTCTGCCCTCAATCATGCTGGGACTGCCCGGGGTGAACGGTCTCTTTCACAACCCCGGATTCCTTGTTACCGATGAGAAGGCTGCCTATGTGCTGCCATCGGTGGTTCTCGCCCGGTACCTGGAAGAATTGATAAAGCAGACCCGCTGAAGAAAGAACACCGACAGCCGGGCCGGGATCTTCAGAATACCAGTTTCGTCGATCCCTTTCCCTTCTGCAATATTCCCCGGGCCCGCTCCTTAGCCTCCCGGACTATCTCTTTTGTATCCAGCTTCAACTGTCCATCCTGTTTTACAAACTCACCGGCAATTATCACATGCTCTGCATTCCGGGCATCCGATGAGTAAATCAGGGACGCCAGAGGATTGTAGGCCGGGGCGGTGTTGGGTAAATCCAGGTTCCACACCACAAAATCCGCCGGGGAGCCTGGTGTTAGGCTGCCGGTGCCGAAGGGAAGAGCTTCATGGCCCC
>QNBK01000087.1 GCA_003644105.1 Spirochaetota bacterium
AAATACCCCAGACTCAGTCCCACCAGTCCTCCCACCACCACGGCCATGAAGAGCCCGAAAGATGCACTCCCGGTAATAGCTGAGAAAATCACTCCCGTTAAAGCGGACATCAGCATGATACCCTCAAGGGCGATATTGATGACTCCGGCTTTATCGGAGATCAGGGCGCCGAGAGCGGCAAACAGAATAGGTGTTGAAACCCGGAGTACCGAATAACCGAACTGAGGGTTGATGATGATATCAAAAAATGCACTCATGACATCGCCTCCTTCACAACCATCTTGTGTCTCTGCTTGGCAAGGAAGCTTGATGCGGCAATCAGAATAATAATAATTCCCTGAATAATAGCGACAAACTCGTTAGGCATATCTGTGGAACGGGACATGATATCCGCTCCGATTCTCATATAAGCCAGGAAAAAAGCCGCAACAGGTACATAAATCGGATTGTTCCTGGCCAGAATGGCCACAATAATACCGGTCCACCCGTAACCCGGAAGCAACTGCCATGTGAAACGACGATACATACCCAGAACTTCAATGGAACCACCGACACCGGCGATAAAACCGCCGAGAACCTGACTCAGGATAATGGCCCGATCGGTGTTGATACCTGAATAACGTGCAAAACGGATGTTTTTTCCGATCACAAGTATCCGGTAACCCCAGCGGGTCCGGTAGAGAAAGACCGCCGTGAAGACAACCATCAGAGCGGCAATAATAATACCGAAGTGAACCTTGGTTTTGGGAATCAGCCTGATCAGCTTGGCACTCTGAGCAAAAGGATAGGACACCATTGCACCGGCATTCACATCCCTCAGAAAGTAATTGATGAGATACAGACCGAAGAAGTAAGCGATGTAGTTGAACATCAGAGATGAAACCAGTTCTGAAGATCCCCATTTAATTTTCAGGAATCCCGGAATACCGCAGAAAATCGATCCGATCAATCCACCCCAGAGTATGGCGATCGTTGGATGTATCACCGGGGGCAGATGCCAGTTCACCGCGATGAATGCGGCACCGATGGCACCGAAGAAAAAGGCCCCTTCTGCACCGAGATTGAACTGGGATGCGGAAAACATCACTGAGATGGCCAGCCCAGTGAAAAGCAGCGGTATCATCATCTCCAGAACATTCCCGAAGTGTCTGAGACTGTCCAGAGGACCTATAAGAAAGAGCTTCATCGCCTCTCCGGGTACATCACTCACCAGGAGAATAATCACCAGAGCCAGAAGCAGGGCAATCAGAATAACAAGTCCGGTCCGGTAAACTTCAAACATACGCTGGGATTTAGTCATGACACACCCTCCCGATCTCATCTTCACTCTGGGATTCCAGTCCCAGCATATAGAGTCCCAGCTTCTCTTCACTGATGCTCGATGCATCTTCGATATAAGCCGTTATCTTTCCGCCATACATCACAATCAGGCTATCGGAAAGTTCCATCACCTCATTCAGATCGGCGGAGATCAGGAGTACGGCACTCCCTTCATCCCTGAGTTCCACCAGTCGTTTACGGATGAACTCGGTAGCTCCCACATCGATACCCCGGGTGGGCTGATCGGCAATGATCAGTTTGGGATCACTGGAAAACTCCCGGGCGACAACCACTTTCTGAATGTTCCCACCGGAAAGCCTGCGGACCTCCTGCTGTGGAGTAGAGCAGAGAATACGGTATTCTTCCACCAGCTCCCGGGAAACATCCCTGATGGCGTTCATATCCATCAGAAAGCTTTTCCTGTTCAGATCCGGATGATCATGCTTGTAGGAGATGAGATTCATTTCAATACTCAGATCCGCTGCGCAGCCGTAGGTCATACGATCTTCGGGGATGTGAGATGTTCCCAGATCCCGGATACCCCGTATGCTGAGTTTTTTAATATCTTTCCCGGTAATACTGATATCACCGGCAGCGTATTTTCCCAGCCCGGTGAGGGCTTCCACAAGCTCACGTTGACCGTTCCCTTCAACCCCGGCTATACCCAGAATCTCACCTTTTCGAACCGAAAAGGAAATATCATCAACTGCATGTTTGCGGAATCTATTCACAATAGTCAGGTCTTTCACCTGGAGAACCGCTTCTTTAGGTACAGCCGGTTCCTTTTCAACCTGAAGAATAACATCCCTTCCCACCATGAGACGGGAAATATCCTGCTCACTGACATCGGCCACATCAAAGACACCCTGACTCTTCCCGGAACGCATGATGGTAACCCGGTCGCAGAGGGCTTTGATTTCATTCAGTTTGTGGGAAATGAAAATAATGGTATTCCCCTGATCTTTAAGAAGCTTCAGCTCGTCAAAAAGTTCATCAGTTTCCTGGGGCGTGAGAACCGCCGTGGGTTCATCGAGAATCAGAATCCGGGCTCCACGGTGGAGAGCCTTGAGGATTTCCACCTTCTGCTTGGTGCCCACAGGCAGATCCCGAACCGCTGAGCGGGCATCTACATTCAGATTGTATTTTTCTGAAAGTTCCTCAGTGATGCGTATCGCCTCCGCAGTATCCAGCTTCAGGCCTTTACGGGGTTCAACCCCCATCACCAGATTTTCCGCTACAGAAAGGGAGGGAACAAGCATGAAATGCTGATGGACCATACCGATTCCATAGGCAATGGCCGCATTGGGATTCCCGATTGTGATTTCCCGCCCTTCCAGCAGGATTTTCCCCTTTTCAGGATGGTTCAGGCCGAAAAGAATCTGCATCAGGGTGGTTTTGCCCGCCCCGTTTTCTCCTACCAGCCCATGTATCTCGCCTGCAGTAACAGAAAAATTCACACCTTTGTTGGCTATTATCCCGTTGGGATACACCTTGGTGATATTTTCCATCTTCAGGATTGCATCAGCTTCTTCCGACATGCGATTCTCCCCGGATTACAGAATTATTGAAAAGAACCCCGGCCGCTGGGCCGGGGCTTGAAAACTGCTGATTATATCAGCAGATAGAAGACAGATTATTTAACGGAATTTCTCAGGCTGTTCATGGCATCGGAATCCATACCGAATGCCGAACTGACTTTGATTTCGCCGCTGCGGATCTTGGCTTCCACATCATCTACGAGAGTCTGAATATCTGCGGGAACCAGTTTTTTGTAGATATCGTTCTTGGCAAGTCCGACACCCTGCTCGGCAAAACCGAGAACTTCAGATTTTCCATAGGGAGCTGTTCCGTCCAGATGCATCTTTACGGCACGCAACAGGGACTGATCAACACGTTTGAGAACACTGGTGGTAATCAGAGCTGCTTTGTCAGCATCTGTATCAACAAAAATAGCAGCCTGATCAGAATCTACGCCGATGGCGTAGCGACCCATATCCTTAGCGGCATCCAGCTGTCCCAGACCGGCCTGGCCGGCAACGTTGAAACCGATATCGGCACCCTGTGAGTACTGAGCCAGGGCCATTTCCTTGCCCTTGGCTGAATCACTGAAGGAGCCGATATAGGAGATGGCCACCTTGGTATCGGAATTGACGTATTGTGCACCCTCAATGTAACCGACCAGGAAGTCATTAATTACAGGAATATCCATTCCGCCCAGAAAACCAATCATTGGTTCGGGGTTGGCAAGAGGCATATCAGAAGTGGTGATGGCTGCAGCCATGGCACCGGCTACAAAAGAAGCCTCATTCTGGCTGAAAAGTATCGAATAAACATTATCCAGACCCAGAGAATAATCTACAGCTGTATCATAAATAAAGAATTTTTTATCAGGATACTGTACGGCAACTTCCTGAAGCATTTCAGTCATCTGCCATGTACCGACGATGATGATGTCCCAGTCCTCATCCGCAGTGTCCAGAAGAGTAGGTTCCCATTTTGTTTCATCGTAGGTCATTTCAATGGTTTTTACTTCCACCTTATCACCGTACTCGGCTTTAATCAGGTCCATACCGTGTGCGGCGGAATCGAAGAAAGACTTGTCTCCGAGAACACCGTTAATCAGGTTGGCCACTTTCAGTACAGGTTCTGCTTCAACAACTGCTGCTGCAGGCTCCTCAGCTTTTTTCTGGCAGCCGATAAATACCGGCATCAATACCAGAACAACAAGTAATGCAACGACAATAAACTTTTTCATGCAAATGCTCCTTTTTAATTGCTCGTTTTTCATAATAGTCCAAAAATATTGACAATGGGTATATATCTTGCATTTTTTTCAGTTTTTTTATAAATGACCTTCTACCGGATACATCATCAATGCTCCATTTTCATGACAATATCGGCAGTCCATCCCGCAAGTTCCGATATTTTCATTTTCTCCATACCGGGAACATAAGTTTCCAGAGTATCCTCGAATGGGTCTGTCCATTTTCGATCTATTGGAAACATTATTCCCAGCGCACTGCCTACCTCCCCGGCATTACAGTCCACATCCGCCCCGCAGTCGGCCAGAATCCGAAAAGCCTTTCCGATATCATTTTCGCAGTACCAGAAACCGTGGATAACCGCCATCATATTCGGATAAACATGAATCCAGTTGTAGGTCTTGATGGAATCTTCAAGGGATTTCCATGAATCGATGTGATTATTATGATTTCTGACACTCTCAAGTGCCGAATCAAAAAAATGCGCAAACTCGGTATCTTCCGGTATGAAGTCCCGGGATTTCAGTAGCAGCTCCCTGGCATCATTCATTACAAAAGCCAGTGAGCTGAGTACCGCAGAATGAATCCCGCCATAAATACCATTGGCCTCATGGGACACCGAGCTGTCCATATAGGCATACTCCGACGCCTTCAGAGGATTCCCCGGAGCCAGATACCCGCAAACCATCGTTCTCATCTGAGCTCCGATCCACTCGGAAAAAAAATTCCCGATCTGTCCGGATGCCGGAGGATAATATCCCCGTCTCAGATTTTCCAGAGCAAAATACTCAGCCGACCATCCGAAGGGGATGTATTCCAGCCACATATCGGCAATATATTCCGCTGACATCGCTGCTCCTGATCGCTCTGCCGCCTTTAATACTGCCAGTTCAAAGGTAATATCATCGTTCAGCGTTTCCGGTTCCTTGATATAACCATTCAGTCTATCACCATAAACCCGCCGGAGAGTTTCTCCGGTATACCCCTCAATTGCAGTTCCGTAAGAACCGCCGGCGATCTGACCGTTCCACCCTCCCAGGATTTTCTGCTCCAGAGTTTTCGAATCTGACTCTCTCCTCATGGGCAATTCAGTCTCAGCTCCTTCCCTGAAAGCAGCACGGATATCCTCCCAGCCTTCAGGCCGGAAGAATTGATGTGAAGGGTGGGTTTTATCAACCGGCGCCTGCATAAGCCGTTTTAGAATCTGCCCTGAAAGGCGCTCCAGCTCGTTGAGTCTGCCCTCTTTCAGGCTCGCAAGGGCCGGCCGAATCAATTTTTCGGCTTCAGATACATCAAAGCCCCGGTTATACCAGGACTGTATCATCGCCATATACAGACTCTCAGGAGCCCTGGAGCCTGGAACCTGGCTGGACCAGAACATCTTCAGATGAACCTGCCGGGCTTTGAGAACATCAGCAATCCCCGACCAGTCACTGGGATTCTCTTTAAAATTCACAGGTGATGCATTGTGATACTTGTTAAACTCATATTCCCATGCTCTCATGATATGCTCCTGCCACCCCGGACTGATATTTGCCAGGGAATTGTTCAGGAAGTATTGTACAAAAGAATGATTCCGCTGTAACGCCAGGAGGTCAACATGATTAACTATTCAATAAGCGGGGAATCTGGGTAACACCTGCGACCGTTTCGTCTCTACAGGATACAAAGATATCGCGCCGATGGAAACACTGGTAAAACAGGCATCGGAAATCGAGGGAGTAAAAGGACTGGAGCTGGTGGGAACCTGGGATATTACCATGGAAACTTCCGAGGCCGTTGGTGAACTGTTGGAGAAGTACAATTTAAAATGTGTATCTATCATCCCCGATCACTTCAGTCAGAAACAGTGGGACCGAGGTACTCTGGCGGCGAAAAATGAAGATCCCCGGAAGGCTGCCCTGGATTACACTCTGGAATGCACGGGGGTAACCATAGATACAGGACATTCCTTTAATGCCGGAAAAAATGTTTCGTATGCACTTCAACGATAACTACTGAGGGTGAGACGATGACATGATAGTCGGCAGCGTTCACTTCCCCCTTTATGTGAAACTGATGTACGGGCTGAAGGAAACCGGCTATATCGGCTGATACTCTATGGATCAGAACCCCTGCAGGGAAGACGGGAAAGGCGCAATTGAAGCCAGCGTGAAATACCTTCAGATGATCGACCGCATTCTTGACGGACAAACTGTCGAAGAGCTTCGAGGACTGATCCATGAAGGTGATAATATCACCACTCAGAACTGGCTAAGGGAGACATTCTTCAGATAAGGTGAATGCTGACGATAGATACCGCCTAAAGCAGAGCTTCAACCTCAACCAGCACAGGAATCCCGGTTGTGGCTCCGGGTCGGGTAACTGCCAGTGCACCGGCGGCGCAGGCTCTTCTCAAGCAGGCTTCAGCTTCCATCCCGGCCACTTCCCCGGCCAGCCAGTAACCCATAAAGGTATCACCGGCACCGGTGGTGTCGACGATCGGGCCGACATCAGGGAAAGAAGAGCGGATTATTCCATTTTTGTCAGAACGGATGGCACCTTTTTTCCCCAGAGTCATTACAACAACGGTATCAGGAAAACGCCGGTGCAGCTCGGCAACAACCCGTTCGTCGGAATCATTAATTCCTGAGAGCTCTCTTCCCTCTATTTCATTCACCACCAGCCAGTTGAGTTTCGCCAGGGGGTAGTTCTGTACTTCGGGTCCCATGGGTGCCGGATTTAACGCCAGGCGCATTCCGGCAGCAGCGGCCCTTTCCATCAGTTCGGCCATTCCGTTGATTTCGTTCTGCATCAGAAGCACATCACCGTCATTGGCTGCCTCGATAACTCTTTCAATATCCGAAACATCCCATGCCTGATTGGCACCACCAAAGAGAACAATGGCATTTTCACCATCGTCGGCCACCTGAATAATTGCATGTCCGGTAGGAACTTCTCCCACCTCAATCCCTGAAACATCGGCACCATCTGTAACCAGACCGTCTTTCAGGAATACCCCGTCATCACCAATCCTTCCGATATGCCTGGTTGCGGCACCGGCCCGGGCCAGAGCCGTGGACTGATTCAAGCCCTTCCCGCCGGGGTAGCGGTCCAGGGTCCTGCTGGGAATTGTTTCCCCGGGTCGGACAATGTGTGTTGTTCTGAACACATCATCAATATTTAAGGATCCTGCGTTGTGAATTACTGTCTTTTCATTCATTAAAAAGGAACTCCGGAATATAGTATAATATTGGCAAATGGTGTGCATTCACCACTGCGTACCACCCCTCGGGTTTTTTTGGTGAGGGACTTAAATATATCATGAGATGTAAACTCCAGCGGGATGTCCCCAAGGGATTTCTTTATTTCTGCCAGTATCTGCGGGTTCTTTTCTTTTATTTCTTCAGCACATAGTGCCCGTTCCACTTCGAGCTCATCCAACACGGCAGAAAGAACATCCGGAAAGGAAGGTATACCCCGGGTAACGGCAAGGTCGATTCGTTCAGACTCCTCAGGGACAGGCAAGCCGGCATCAGCGATACAGAGGGAATCAGTATGACCCATAGATGCAATCAGCCTGGATACAGGAGCATTAAGCAAAACAGTTTTTTTCATTGTTATTATCCTTTTACCGGTCCTGTAGAGTCCCGGATAACCAACTCCGGCTGGTGGTAAACCCGACGATCTTCAACCTCAATATTCTTACTCAAATTTAAGAGAAGACGAACTGCAGAATCTGCTATTTTTCTATACGGCTGGGCCACGGTTGTAAGAGCAGGTCTGGCCATCCAGGAGTCCTCAACATTATCCAGCCCCATCACAGATACATCCCCGGGGACAGAAATACCCCGTTCCCTTAATCGGTTAAGTGCTCCTATCGCCATCAAATCGTTCTGAGCCCAGAGTGCAGTAAAGTCTGCACCTCGATCCAGCAGAATATCCACGCCGTTTCGGCCTGAATCATAATCAAAATGGCCTTCGACAATGTTCTGCTCCGCAAAATACTTACCGGCGGCTTTCAGGCTGTCCCTGAATCCATCGGTTCGTTCACGGGCTATACTGATATCCCGGTCGCCGGTTATACAAGCATAACGCTCATGCCCAAGAGACAAAAGATGTCCGGCTGCCATAACGCCAGCCTCATAATTATCCAGAACTACAGTCGGTAAATCGTGGTTATCCAAAGGCCTGTCAACGATAACAACCGGAACCTCAGTCCTATCGATAATCTGTATCAGACGGCTCCTGTCGGAAACCAGGGAAATAATAATTCCATCAATATGACGGCGAATAAGGTTCTCAAAAAAACGTTCTTCACGTTCAGGGTCTCCGCCTGTACCACCGAGAATGAGGTTGTATCCCAGAGCTTCAGCACATTCCTCCACATATTCGATGAGGGTGGCAAAACTGGTAGTTCTTATTTCCGGAACCAGCATCCCCACAAGGTTGGTGCTTTTTACCCGCAGCCCCCTGGCAATCAGATTCGGTTTATATCCTGTTGATTCAATCGCCCGCTCAACTCTTCTTCTCGTTACTCTATCCACGGGTATGGTACCGCTGATAACCCTTGATACGGTCGATATGGAGACATCGGATAAGCGGGCTACATCTTTCATTGACGCCATATCAACCTCCAGTTTGATATCGTTTGCAGAAACGTTATCACGAGTATTTTCTGATGTCAATAAGAATATATTTCAGCCGTTAATATTTATTTCCTTTTATATTAATATTTTAACACATATTTTAGTCGTATTATTTTTTAATCATATGCAGTTTTCAGAATGTATACCATTCATGAAAACGTTCGCACAACCGTTTTCATATTATGCTTGACAGCTGCTTTTTACTGCTTAATAATAACCCAATAATACATCCAAAGGAGTATAAGATGAAAAAGGTACTTATCCTTTTATTCGTTGCCGCCCTGGCAGTCACAACGGTATTCGCCAACGGTAATGCTGAAGCAGCCGCTGATGACGGTCAGATCGTTATCGGAATGACAGTTCCGGGAATGCAGTTCCCGTTCTTTGTCATCATGGGCGAAAAGGCACAAGCTAAAGCAGACGAGCTGGGAATTAAACTGATAATTCATGATTCTCAGAATCAGTCATCCACCCAGATGTCCGCCGTTGAGAACTTTGTTGCTCAGAAAGTCGATGGAATCCTGATTTCCCCGATGACAACCGATTCCCAGGTACCGGCTATTGAGGCCGCTGTTGCCGCCGGTATCCCGGTAGCTACTGTTGACAGAAAAGCCAATACTAATAAAGTTCTGATTCATGTTGGGGCCGATAATGTTGAAGGCGGACGGTCTGCTGCACGTTACATCATTGATCAGCTCGGCGGAAAAGGCAAAGTTATCGAGCTTGAAGGTACCCCCGGTTCTTCAGCCGCTATCGACCGCAAGGCTGGATTCGATGAAATTATGGCCGGTTCCGGAGTAGAAATTGTTGTCAGTCAGACTGCAGAATTCTCCCGATCCAAAGGCCAGACAGTCATGGAAAACCTTATTCAGGCCTACCCTGATTTCGATGCAGTATTCGGTGCCAATGATGAAATGATCATCGGAGCTATCGAAGCTATGACTGCTTCCGGAATCGATCCGGCAAGCAAGATTACTGTCGGTTTTGATGCAACACCTGATGCGTTTGCATACATTGATGATGGTAAACTTGATGTGACTGTCGACCAGTTCCCCGGCAAACAAGCCGGTCAGGCCATTCAGGCACTCTACGACTACATCACTGCCGGTACAAAGCCGGCTGACGATGTTGTCTACATCAAGCCCCTTCCCATGCCGTAGTCTTAAAATCCGGGGCCGATGAGATTACTTTTCGGCCCCTTTTCAGGAACAAAATGTCTAAACTATTACAAATGAACGGGATTAGTAAATCTTTCCCGGGCGTCAGGGCTTTGAGTAATGTGAGCTTCGATCTTCAAAAGGGAGAAGTTCACGCCCTGGTTGGTGAGAACGGAGCTGGAAAATCCACATTGATGAAGATCCTTTCCGGAATGTATCAAGCCGATGAGGGAGAGATAGAACTCAACGGTGAAG
>QNBK01000088.1 GCA_003644105.1 Spirochaetota bacterium
AAAATCAGCGGCCCTGTTCCCCACTCTCTGGACGCATTACTCATTTCAGCCAATCCGGCATAATTTTTTTATGTGACAAGTAACACCCTCATGCCTATAATGGTGGCTTGAGGAGTACTTTCATGCTTAGTCTTAAAGAAAAACTATCAAATGAGTCACTTACACTTCAATGGAAAGTAAAGCGGGTAGATACCTATAATGGTTTACTATCAACTGCGGCACTAACCCGTTTCATGCTCGATTCCGCCTGGAGATTAATCAACCCGGGACTCGGTGACGGTATTACCAGCGTATCTTCAGAGGTTCAGGTTTCCCACGAAAACCCAACCCCTGCAGGTGTAACAATTACAATTGAAGCGAAAGTAACTGAAATCAAGAGCAATAATATCCGTATTGAATTCCAGGCTGTTGATGAAACCGGCGTAATAGCTCACGGGTACAACCTCAGACATGTGATTGATAAAACGAATCTGGCTCAGTTGGCAGACAGACGATCCGCTGCACTGAAAACAATACTTTAGGTAGAAGAATCGGGAACATCGGTAAGTCTGCTGTTCCTTAAACCAGTTTTGGCTCCCATTTGAGAACGACCGCTTTGGATTTATAGAGGACGGTTCTGTTCTTTCCATGTTTTTTGGCATCATAAATGGCTTTACCGGCGGCATCCAACAGGAGTTCAGGCAGTTCGTCCCTGGAGGGAATCATGCTGGCACAACCCACACTGATGGTAACCACATCCGACACCCTGGATGACGGATGGGCTATCATTCCGGATTCCACTGATTTTCGAAGCCTTTCACCCATGTGATAAAGCTTATCATCATCCATATCAGATACGATTACAGCAAACTCCTCACCACCGTATCGGGCAAGTGTATCCTGCCCGATCTGGCTTAATTCGTCGCGAAGAAGACCGCAGACTTTGACAAGACAGGCATCTCCCTGCTTATGCCCGTAGAAGTTGTTGTAGTTACTGAAATTATCAATATCGATAAGAATAATTCCAACTGAACGCTCGCTGAAGGCATTTACCCTCCAGTTTGATGAAAGAAAATCATCCATCAGCCTTCTATTACAGGTTTCTGTCAGATTATCGATGTAGGAGAGACTGAAAAGCTCTACGTTTCTTTTTTCCAGCTTCTGTTTCTGCTCTGATAGGGTATCAATTTCAGTGAAGGCATTTGAAAATATATAGGCCTGAAGAAAGGCCTGATAGAAAATAAACACAAAGAAAATTCCCGCTGCTGACTGAAACATAAAGGAATTTTCATTATCAACAATACTGAAAACGATACTTAAGACAAGAAAACCCAGGCCGCTCAAATAGTAGAGAATATGCCGATCCTTTGATTTATAATAATCTGCAACCAGCATGACAATGGTATACAGGGAAGATACCAATATAAGGGCTTCCAGGGGGATAATAAAATGTGTGTAGAACGCTTTAGAGGTAAAGATGATTATCACTGAAAAAACAACGGCGATTGACAGCAGCAACCAGTTTATTTTTTTTCGGAACTGAGCCGGATACAGTGAACTGGCATACAAAGTAAGAAGCGGTCCGGCAATCGTTAAGCAAAGATAAATAAATCTGGTACGTATTTCTCCATCCCACCCCGGAAACAATGAAAGCAGCACCATTTCATTCTTGAAGCCGGAGAAAAAGAATGCCATGAAACAGAGTATGGCCATGTATAAAGAGGTTATCTGCCTGCGGTTCAGCAGGAACAGCGAGAGCTGATAGAGTCCCATCAGTATCAGACCGCCCAGAAAAAGAGCATCCAGAGAGAGTTTCAATTCCCGTTTTTTTAAAATATCATCGTACAACCCGATCTGTATCGGTCGGTTCAACCCTCCATTGACATTGTGATAGTTGGAGATACTTACTGTTAAATCAAAGCTGCTGCTTTTCACAGGAACGGGAGTCAGGAAAATCCTGTTCCCGGATTCCGAGAGAGTTTTATCCGAATCAACATTTCCAATTTCAGCTACTTGTACACCATCAATAAAGATATCCGCATTCGGGGTGATACTGAGAAACTTCAAAGCCAGATCAGCAGCAGCATCATCCTTGTTGGTGAGAATCTTCAAACTGTAAGTAGCTACTCCCCGGGGGGTAATCCTGGAGTCAATCTCATCCAGATTATCCCAATAGGAGGGAACTTCCACAAAAAGATCCGGAGGCCTGCTTATGACATTGTTGAAATTTTCCGGTGAAACAACGATATCCCAGTAAAAACCCCACTCCCCGGCAAGAGTTAAAGGTCCCCGGGATTCAAAATCATACCCTTGAAGATCGAGAATACCGTTAACAGCTCTTGGTTCGGCATTACCATTTCCATCTTCTCCTGCAACAGCCCGGGCGGGTTGAAACGTCACAATAAAAGCGAGGAGCAGGACAATAAGATGATTTCGTCGGAACATTTACCTTATCCTAATCGCATAGATCCTTACCAGTCAACGAAATCTTTGTTCATTACTAAAAAAGTGGGATTCAGTCTGGGAGATCCTCAAGCAGATTGTAGATATCCACTGTTAAGAGTTTCATGCAGGCAACAGATGGAATTGAATACCCGGACCCGGTTTTAACTACCTGCCGGGAAATCTTCGGGATACCATACCCCTACCCCTGGCAAAGGCTGATTATCGCCTCGGTTCTGGATGCTGCCCTGCCGGCAGCCGGGGTATTTGAGGACTATGAAAAGCTCAGACAGATTGCTGTCCTGCCCACTGGAGCGGGAAAAAGCCTCTGCTGGATGCTGCCCGCTGTATTGATAGACGGTATTACCGTGGCTGTTTTTCCACTTCTTTCCCTGATGGCCGATCAGAAACGGCGCCTGGACGAAGCCGGTATCAACTCTGTAACCCTTCAAGGGGGTTTGAGCCGGAATGAAAAGTCGCGGTTGTGGTCGATTCTGGAAAGTCATCAGGTAAATATTGTCCTGGCCAATCCTGAGATTCTTCTTTCGCCTGAAGTCTCACGCCGTCTTGAATTATTAAAACCCAGCTTTCTTGTCGTTGATGAAACCCACACTGTCAGTCAGTGGGGAGAGAGTTTCCGTCCCGCCTGCGGGAAACTGGGTTCACTCGTTGAAAGATGGAATCCCAGAGCAGTACTGGCACTCACCGCAACCGCTGGCCCTCAAATTCGGGAGCGCCTCACCGATCTGCTTTTTAACGGAGAGAAACCGACAGAAGCATTAGCCGACCCCGATCGCCCGGAGATTCACTACGGCGTGTTACCCGTATTGAGTCGAAACCATTCATTGGAGCGTCTGGTAAGAACCGAAGCGCATCCGCTCATTGTATTCGGAAGTACCCGCTCTTCAGTGGAAAGAGCAGCCCGAATGTTAAGAAACCGCCTTGGCAGTCCTGAAATACGATTCTACCATGCAGGACTTTCCAGAGAGGAGAAATCCCGACTGGAGAAATGGTTTATGAACAGTAACGACGGGGTACTTTGTGCCACTTGTGCATACGGTATGGGTGTTGATAAAAAAAATATCCGGACGGTTATTCATCTGGCACCGCCAGCTTCTACTGAAGCTTACCTGCAGGAATCAGGGAGAGCTTCCCGGGATGGGAAGGGGGCCAATGCCTGGTTGATTTGGACGGCTGATGATATTTTAGAATCCGGTTTAAAAACTGATTCGGATGCTGTTACTGCCAGTCGTCGCCGCAGTATGCTATCATATGTTACTTCCACCTCTACCTGCCGTAGGGAATTTCTCCTGAAGGCTCTGGGTATTGAAGCGAGTGACTGCTCCGGTTGTGATGTTTGCGGTGGAGAACCAAGGAAAAAACCTTCGGCTGAGAAATACATTCTGAGAACTCTCCGATGGAACGGCTTCCGTTTTCGGAAAGGACAGGCTGCACGTGTTCTTATCGGTCGAAGAAGTGCAGAAATCAGGAGGAAAGGGCTGGATACCCTCAGAGGTTTCGGGGTTCTTTCCGGATGGGAGCTGGAAGATGCCGAAGAAGCTGTAGCTGTACTGCTCAGGTCGGGAAAGCTTTACTACAGGCGATGGGGTCCGGGAAAAGGACGAATCGGAGTAAACAAAAACAGAAGGTATACACATGACAAAAAAAGGACGGGGAAGATTCTATAAAATTACCCCGATGAAGGGCTTTGCAAACCGGGATATTGCCATGAGTGCCGCCTGGATAGACGAATACCGGGAACGGGTTTACGACCAGATAGAGGATTTACCACAATCAGCCCTGGACTTTGAAGCCCGGGGTACGGGTATCACCATAGGTAGACTTCTCTTACACATGGGTTGGGCCGAATCTCTCTGGATTGGCCGAATTACAGGTGTAGAGGCATCCCCCGGGCTATCTGAGTTACTATCACCCGGCTCTCTTGAGAACTTCGAAAATAAACCCTGTATCTCACCTGGAGCAGAAGCACTCATCGATATCTGCCGCAGGGTGCGGAATGAAATGACAATCCCAGGCCTGAAAAGTACATCAGATGCCGATGCCTCATGCTGGAAAGATGGAAGCACCTTCAGAGGTGTGCTCGGGCAGCTCCAATGGCATTGGATTTATCACAGCGGGCAGGTTGGATTGATTCGATTTGAATGGGGTTCTGATTATGAATGGACGATGGGCAGCCCAATGGCCCCGGAGATGTAACTGGAAAAGCTATTTTTTATAGCTTCAACGGATTATCTACCGATAATTTATTTATCGTGCAGGAACAAAGATACTGGCCATTTATTAAATTATCCCTCAGCTTCCTGATTGTCCTTTTAGTGGGGACGGTTGGCTATCATGCTATTGAGAGCAACTGGAGTTATCTGGAAGCTTTGTACATGACCATAATTACCATCACCACTGTCGGATTCAGGGAAGTTAAGTCGCTGACTCCCAGGGGACAGGTATTCACTATTTTCATCATATTCCTAGGAATCGGTATGGTTACCACTCTTTTCGCCAGACTGGGCCAGATTATTGTTGAGTCTGGAGTAAAGAATCTTTACGGGAGACGTAAAATGACAGATCGAATCAAACGTATGAGAAATCACTACCTCCTCTGCGGCTTCGGGAGAACGGGCAGTTCCATCGCCCGCAAACTGAACGAAGCCGGAATAGATTTTGTAATTATTGACTCCCTTCAGGAACATATTGATGATGCTACCAGTCTCGGATACAGCGTGCTTAAAGGCGATGCAAGCAGTGACTCTATTCTCCTTGATGCCGGTATACAGAAAGCCAGAGGAACAGTGCTCTGTGTTGGAGATGATGTAACAAATGTCAACATTGCCCTTGCAGCCCGGGAACTGAACAACGAGCAGAACATCATATCCCGGGGAACAAATCCCTCATTGGAGTACAGACTTGTTCGAGCAGGGGCCGATTCGGTTGTATACCCTATGCGTCTGGGCGGGGAACAAATTGCCCGGAGTATTGCCCAGGAGTATACAAAAGATACATCATCAGATCGGGGAAGTTCCTCCAGCATGCTGGGGTATGAACTGAGAATAATCAGGAATACAGAAGAGGCACGAGCAGTGCAGGACTTCATGGAAGAGTATCAGGCACTCCGGCCGGTTGCCATTCGTAAACGTGATGGAGATATGTCCCACAACCCCACCCCGGAAGATATTGTGGAGGAAAATGATTCTCTTCTGCTGCTTATTAATGAAGAGAAAAGAAACAGGGAGAAACAGGAAATTGCCCGCCTTGAATGGACTGAAGATATTAACATCGGTTTCACAAAAATAGATAAAGAACATAAGAGACTCTACCGTATAGCAGCCGACCTTCAGGCCGCTGTACTGGATAATTCAGATAGTGAATCAATTGCAAGATGTTATGAATTATTAACAACATTTTCAGATGGTCACTTCCACAGAGAAGAAGTTCTGATGAGAGAGAACGGCTATCCGGGTCTGGAAGAGCATCAGCTTCAGCATGAAGAACTTTCAAGACAGCTTGCAGGTTTGTACAGCAAGGATCGTTTTCATTTTACCGATGATACCTGGAACCAGATTGACCGTTGGTTCACCCAGCACTTCCTGAGTGACGATAAGGTTTTTGCTGACTATTTGAAAAACTGATGATGTTGTGATGGATTACCGAATCACTCTTATGGGAACCGGTACCAGTATCGGAATTCCGGTTCCCGGATGCCGGTGTTCTACCTGCAGGTCAATAGATAAAAGAAATCGACGGAGCAGAAGTTCCGCTTTTATTGAGGCTGCAGGGAAAAATATATTAATCGATACATCTCCGGAACTCCGGCTCCAGGCCCTCTCTGCGGGCATTGACAGACTGGATGCAGTATTCTGGACTCATGGCCATGCGGATCATCTTCATGGTCTGGATGACCTCCGGGCGCTATCCCGGAATAATCCCATTCCCGGTTATGCCTCACAAGAAACATGTGACGAGATTAAAACCCGTTTCGACTACCTGTGGAAAAATACACAGCGGGGTGGAGGTAAGGCTAGAATTAATCTGACGGCAGTAGCCCCTGGTGAACCGGTACAAGTCGGTCCCCTCCAGATGATACCAATTCCCCTGATACACGGGAAACTGCAGGTGTTCGGCTGGAGATGCGGTCCGATTGCCTACATCACTGATACCAGCGAAATTCCACAAACAAGTTATTCACTACTTGAAAATCTGAAGATACTGGTAATAGGAGCTTTACGATTTAAAAATCATTCAACACATTTCACAGTGGAACAGGCTCTGGAAGAGATTAAAAAAATACGCCCTGAAAGGGCGTATCTGACTCATATCAGTCACGAAGTATCTCACCGCCAACTTATGCGTGGAACACCACGATCGGTATTTCCGGCCAAAGACGGTTTAACGCTCATAACCGAGGAGTGAAGGCTACGCTTTGATAACCTTCCCCGCCTTGAGACAACGGGTACATACCTTGATGGACTGGGGCTTACCATTGACCATCGCTTTGACTTTAACGAGGTTGGGCCTGAACAGACGCTTGGTTTTAACACCAATGTGCTGACCGGCACCGCCTTTTTTCTTAGGAAGACCTTTCCGGGGTACATTATTACCGGAAATAGTTCCTTTTCCGCAAATTTCACATTTTCTGGACATAGTTCACCTTCTTATGAACACATAGGCTTTGAGCGGGACAACATTAGCGGAATCCTATAGTCGTGTAAACCCCTGAAAAAACTCAGGGGGTAAGGGAAAAAATTCCCCGTGCCAGTAATTCAGCAATCTCTCTTTTACGGTCCCGGGGGAGCTCAGCATCCTCCCTGAGAAGGCTCCCCCAGTTGGCTTCAAAACCCTCTGGAAGAACCTCCAGAAGACCCAGTGATGCAGTGTAATCCCGAGGGCCGGGTTCAAAAACATGATTCACGGCAAAAAGAACTTCCGCAATTGTTTTCAAAAAACCCGAAAGGGATAGATTGAAATAAAGGGCATCTCCTTTCAGTGATGCAGCTCCAAGATCGCTGAGTAAATGATCGATTCTCCGGTTGCAGGATTCAACCCACTGGATCCAGAAGGAATCTGGTAAGTTGTCCAGTTTTTCCAGAATACCGTTAATCCACGCCCCTTTGGACCAGACCACTGTACCAGTGGCAATCCGGTGAAAGAGATAGGTACCCCGTTCTTTCAGCATCCAGCTCTCACCTGCAGTTGCAGCAAGAACTGCATCAACCCGTTCACTGTCCTTGTAAGAGATTCGAACGGGAAGGTCTTCTAAAATAAAACGATCTTTATTCTTTACCCTGGAAGATTCAAAGTAACGGGCATCGGGGAAGGCTGCTTCCCGATGCGCATTTTCGGGGATATCCTCGTTCTTAAAAACGTCCAGTGTGATGGAAAAATTTGGATCGTAAATATCCTTTTCAACAAAATGCTGTAAAATAACGGCTTGTAGCCCTTCCCAGGTTTTCAGAACTTCCGTTATTTCATCAACGACTTTTTTTACTTTTGTTTTCATAGCTGATATATCCTTAGCCTATCCGGCTGTTTTCAGTGTATAAGTTTAACATGGCCTTTTGCAAATCGTCACCGACTATCAGGACTTATATTGTAAGCATTCTGGCACCTCAGTCTGTTTCCATGAAAACTGAAAGGTTAAAAGAGGTATTATCACAGGAGGGGAATCAAATCTCCCCTCTTCCACCGGGAATCCCTTTGCTTCAAAGTACTATCAAGCCCAGGCCACCGGTTCCAGGGCTGCTGCCGATATGCGACGGTCCGCTGATTTTGGAATCGCAGTTAATAAAAGAGAGGGACACTATCGATGGCGGTTGGACAATCTGGCCGGTAAGATCTTCAGTCTGGCTTACCCGGTTTACCGAAGTTCTGGCTGATAACTGGAAAGGTTTATCAGTCTCCAGGCCGAATAATCCAATTTTACCCACCTTGAAAGGGATTCCGCTGGCAAGGTTAGACGGAGGAAAAGGACCATCAAATCTTCAATCGCCAGAAATGAATACCATAATTGAGAGCCCTCCCGGGTGGAGAACCTTAACTCTGATCTGCTGGGACATCGAATATCTGAAAGGGCGACCTTGGAATAATTCTGTTGCATGGCAGACTCTCTGGCAGAGGCGGCTGAAAAGGGCGCCGGAAATAGCTAATTTAGATAAGATACCAAAGCTTGATTAATGGTACCTAATCTGATATTTTTACTGGATGAAAAAATCCTCAGAACTCACCCCCAGCATGGAAGATTACCTGGAAACTGTATTGTTACTGGAACAGAAAAACCGTGTTGCCAGGGTTAAAGATATCGCTGAAGCTCTTTCCGTTCAGATGCCGTCGGTAACCGGGGCACTTAAGTCACTAAAAAACCGTGATCTTGTGGAATATGAAAAAAACTCATTTATCAATCTCACCCCCAGGGGAATGAAGCTGGCCAAAGCAATTTTACAACGTCATGAGATTCTTGTGGAGTTTTTCAGCCTGGCACTCGGCTTGAACGGTGATTATGCGGAGGAACAGGCCTGCAGCGTGGAACATGCTATCGATCAGGAAACAGCTTTAAGGTTCCAGAACCTTACCCGTTGGATTCAGGCCAACAACAAAGAAAATGCTGCCCCTGGTAGTCTTTCAGAACTTGGGTAAACCGATATTTTCAGTCCAATATTTTTTTAAAAGCCACACCCACTTGGGGACAGATATCATTTAGAGGACATCCCCGGCAGTTCGGCTTTTTCGCCATGCAATACCGACGTCCATGGTAGTTCACCATCATAGAAAAATCGTTTTGCATCTCATCGGGAACCAGTGCTGAGAGTTCTCTCTCTACTTTATCAGGGTTTTCAGCCAGAGTCAGACCCAATCTCCGGCAAACCCGTCCGAAGTGGGTATCAACAATTATTCCCGGAAGATTCCACACATGGGCACGTATTACATTGGCACTTTTCCTGCCGATTCCGGGAAGAGAGGTAAGTTGATTCATCTCCCGGGGGATTTCTCCACCGTAAATATCGACGACTCGTTCGGCCGCTGCAATAAGATTCCGGGCCTTCTGGTGAAAAAATCCAAGCGGGTGAATAAGATTTTCCAGTTCTTTAATATCCGCCGAAGCCAGTGATTTCGGATTCGGCCATCTTTGGAACAATTCGGGTGTTACTCTGTTCACCCCGGCATCGGTAGTTTGCGCCGATAAAGCAACGGCGACAGTCAGCTGATAAAGATTTTCATACATTAGAAGCGAGCCCCTTTCCGGATACTCCTTCTCTAAGCGCTCTTGTATTGAAAATAGATACTCAAGACTGATTGACCCCATTTCACAAAACTCCTAAAATGCACTTCACCACGGAATGTAGCCCAGTGGCTAGGGCACCTGCTTTGGGAGCAGGAGATCGGAGGTTCGAGTC
>QNBK01000089.1 GCA_003644105.1 Spirochaetota bacterium
CTTGTCTATAAAACAAAAGGCGGAATTTCTGAGAGTGAGCTTAAAGATCTTGCTGTGAAAACCTACCTTGGCAAGGATGAGCTTGGTGATTTTATCCCTCTGTTCCGAAAGATTGATTATTTTCGGAGTTTTAAAGCCTGTGTTGAAGATGGTCTGGAGACTCCCATGATTATTGACTGGAAGGATTTCAGGGATGATTTCGAGATGCTTATTCCCCTGAATAAATCCGGCAAACTGCCTGTTTTCAGAGCCCCCGTCCTTTACTACAGAGACATTGATTTTTCGGTGATAAAGAGGATGCGGGAGGTTTTGGTCTAATCCTCTCGTATGTTTCTCTTTAGTTTAGAAACTCGGTGTAGACATAATATCCGGAGCATTCGAAGAGGGCATTCCGCCGCCGGCAGATCCATCGAGAACACTGTACACCCGCATCAGATAACGGGCTCTGGCCAGCATGTCGCGTACTTCTTCTTTATCACCGGAAAAAGAACTGTAGAAGTCTGCTGCATTCCGGTAGTTTCCGGATTGAAACGGCCCATCGGCAAAGCCCTGGTTGTAAGCCTCTTCAAGCCCCAGGAGGGTGTTGAAGGTTCGCTCTGCAACCGGAAGTATGGCCCTGAGTTCCAACATCCCCGGGCTGAGGGCTCTTTTATCTCTGATGATATCCGCAGTAGGTGGAATATTGACGTTACCCTGGACAATCTGCTCCCAGTGGCTGATAACTGATTGTTGTGATTTGAGCTCCGCCATGGCCGATTCCAGTCTGGGAAGCTGCTGATCCCATTGACGGGAGAATTGCTGTATGGAAAGTTTTGCGTTGATTTTCAGTGCATCGAGTCTCAGTCCCTGCCAGTACTGACGATACAGATTGATATCCTCCGGGGCAATTTTAATGGAGGATATCTGTGCATTGTTATCCACAGCCGCCACAGTTCCAGGCTGTGCCATAATAGTGGTTCTGCCGCTTTTACTCTCCACATGCCCCTCTGGCACGGTTACCAGCACAGAGCGGTCGGCGCTCATATCCACGTTGAATTCGGTACCTCTTACGGCCATTACAGCTGAATCGGTCTGTACCTTGTAGGACTCCCTGGATGAGAGCCTTCCGACTTTGAGACTCAGCGCCCCCCGCAGCATCTGAAATATGGTTTCTCTTCGAGGTGCTCCTTCAGGACTGCTTTCAAAATAAAAGGAGGAGTTCGAACGGACTTTAACAATAGAACCTGCAGACGGGGCGTTCATTTCCACTTCGGCATAGCCGTCAGGCCCGGTTTCGATGGTATCGGAAGCTTCAATTTTCAGTCCGATATCTACATTTCTCGGACTGATATAGCTGCCGTTCCGGGATACCTGAACGCTGCCCTCAAGGTAGCTGATGATTCCAGCGGCTGATTCTGCCGAAATAACGAAGGTGATTACCAGAAGCAGGGTTACTGCCGAAAACAGTCTGCGTGTATTCATGTAGAAAAATATAACCCTTTGAAGCCGGGGATTCAATTTACAGGTAAGCTGTTTTCATAAAAATGTCTGAATATAAAAAAACCGGTGGATATTTCCACCGGTTTGAACTGCGCAACAAATGCTGAATGGTTTTACTGATTGACAGGGGAATCAACACCGGCGGACCGGGGAGGATTATTCTCTACTTCAGCATTCAGGCGTTCGAGAGCCTGCTGGGCCTTGAACTCGGAAAAGGCGGCGTCTTCATTTCTGGCAAAAACTTCACCCACATTGTCGATCATAGAGGCTTTGGGGAAGTACACCATGATGTACCATGTACCGTCATTGGCAGGGTACTGCTCTTTGGTAATGGCTCCCTGAAGTTCAATGTCGGCAACTTCCTTGGATACTCTTTCCACAAAGGTGAGAGTCTGTGTTTCACCATCGGCACCGGATTCCTGGGCATAATCGGTAAGCATTGTTTGAACACTTACGGCCACCTGCGCGGCGATATCCGCACGGGCCCGGGCCAGAGCGGTAGTACGGGACAGATTGTCGTCCGACAGTTTCGCCATTCCAAGACCGACAAACTGGTCTTCAGGAGTGGGAGGGCTCAGAAAGAAATCGGGGAAATCTTTCCGCTGAGGTGGGCCGGTCTGCTCTTCGGCATCTTTTGAGGCACAGGATGACAGGGCTATGGCAGCCAGAACAATCATCGCTATCCCGATTCGGGCAGTAGTCTTCATTTTTTTCTCCTTGGCATCGTCCACGATGCGTTTTCAAGAACTTACAAGCAGCATTATAGCGCCGCTGCCAACCGGAATTCCATGAACTGACGACTACTTTTCATATTATTTTTGATTTCTGGTAGTCCGGAGGGTTGAAAATGCTCAAATTACGGCGGTATGAGGTTATTTACAGTCCTCACCATCAAGGCAGTTCTCAGGTAAACGGCCCTCCCGGTCTTCAATATCCTCCAGGGAGTTTACCAGGAAGAAGAGATTTTCAATTTCTAATCCGATATTAACGTTGTGGATAACACAGCTGCCGGAACATTTGAGTTCCATCGGGGCAAAGTTCAGAATCCCCCGAATACCAGCTCCCAGCAGACGGTCGCGTACTTCGGCGGCGGCACTAGCGGGAACCGTAAGGAGCGCCACCTTGGCCCGGCTTTTTTTGATGAACTCCTCAAGTTCCTTCATGGGGAGAACTGGAATATCCCCAATCGCAGCAAGTTCGGGGGAAATGTCGAAACCGGCAACCAGGTTTATCCCTTCCTTATAGAACTTTTCATGGTTCAGTAACGCCCGGCCAAGATTGCCGCATCCTACAAGGATGGCTTCCTGGGCATCGCTTCCTCCCAACAGACGGCTGAGTCTTTCCAGCATGGAATCGATGCTGTACCCTCCGCGCCGATTTCCCTGCATCTCAATCCGGGCCAGATCTTTGCGGACCAGAGCGGCGGAAATACCAATGGCATCTCCGAGATTGTTTGAGAATACTCTTTCAAGTCCCAGGGATCGAAGCTGAATGAGAATCCGTTTATATTTCATCAACCGGAGCATAAAGTCTTTGCGAGTCATGTTTTTATTGTGCCACTCGTAGCAACAAAAGTCAATAAAATTATAATAAAGAAGATAAAGGCACAATAAACAGGAAAAAGGTATTGATATAAGTCCTTATGGCTGCTTATACTTTCTCTCATTCATAGTTAATGCAATCTTAATGGAGGTTTCATGGCTGAGGCTACCAAAGAAACAACTCTTACAGAGGGATTGAAGGCTTATATCGAAGAATGGAAGGACCGTCCGGGGAATCTTATTATGGTTCTTCACAAGGTTCAGGAAGAGTACCGCTATGTTCCCAGGGAAATCGCCTTCGAGGTGGCCCGCTTACTGGATGTCCCTCTGGCAAAAATTTACGGTGTGATTTCTTTCTATCATTTTTTCAAGATGGAAAAACCCGGGGATAACAACCTGCAGGTTTGCATGGGTACCGCATGTTATCTCAGAGGTGCCAGCGATCTGATCAGTGAGCTGGAAAATCTTCTGGATATCGGTGTCGGCGGAACAACTCATGACGGGAAGTTTTCCCTTGAAGCGGTCCGCTGTGTGGGCTGCTGCGGTCTGGCGCCGGTGATGATGGTGGGAGATGAGGTGTTCGGAAAGCTCAGCTCGGACAAGCTGCCCGAGGTGCTGGCTCGATTCAGTGACTGATGCACGCGGCGCTGTCGGACGTTGTCTTCGATCTGTTTCAGAACAGTATTGAAGCCGGAGCGATGAACATCGGCGTTTCTTTTTGGGAGACGGCGGATGAGATTCACTTCTCAGTGACAGATGATGGCCGTGGAATGGATTTTGAAGGTTTGAAAAGGGCTGAGGATCCATTCGGTTCTGATGGAACAAAGCATCCGGGGCGTCGTGTGGGTCTGGGAATTCCATTTCTTCGGCAGACTGCAGAGCAGACCGGCGGACGGGTGGAAATCGATTCGGTTCCCGGTAAAGGCACCAGGATAGAGGCGGTTTTTCCCGCTGCTCACCTGGATCTGCCCCCCGAGGGAAACCTTGTACTGCTATGGCTGCAGTGTCTGACATTCGGCGGAGATTATCAGTTGAAGATTCACCGCATGTGTCGGGAATCTGACGGCCGGGTAGAAGAGTACCGAATTGATAAGGCGGAAATATCAGAGGCCCTTGGCGGACTGGAAGATACCAATACCGTGGGACTGCTCCGGGAGTTTCTGGAATCCATGGAGGAGCCTTTTAATAAATGAGTAAGGAAAATGAGTAAGGAGATGCATCGATGGCCAAAATGACCCTGGAAACCCTTCGGAAGCTCCGGGAAGAGCAGAAAGAGGTGATAGAGCGCCGGGACTCCGGTGACAAAAGCATCCACATCATCGTAGGTATGGGCACCTGCGGAATCGCAGCCGGTGCCAAAGAAGCACTGAATGTGTTTCTGGGAGAAGCCTACACCAGGAAAATGGACAATGTCGTGGTGAAGCAGACAGGATGTATGGGGCTCTGCTATGCCGAACCCACCGTCGAAGTGAAGATGGAAGGAATGCCCGATACTCTCTACGGTAATGTTGATGCCGCCGTAGCCAGGAAGATCGTCAACCTCCACCTTCTGGGCGGTAAACTCGTTAACGATCATGTTTTTGACTATCCCGCTCGGGATATAAACAAGGAGTAGCCCATGGCCATCAAGAATTACTGCCTGGTTTGCGGCGGTTCCGGTTGTGCAGCCGGTAAGGCCGATGACATCTATCACGGTCTGCTTACGGCTGCCGATGCATGCGGAATCGGCAATGATGTTCAAATCGTAAAAACCGGCTGTTTCGGACTATGTGAAAAGGGTCCCATCGTCAAGGTTCTCCCTGAAGAGGCCTTTTACGTCGAAGTAAAACCCGAAGATGCCGAAACCATCGTTAATGAGCATCTTTTAAAAGGCCGGATCGTCGATTCCCTCCTTTACAGAGAGAAAGGGGCCGATAAAACCGATCTGAGTGAAATCAAGTTTTATCAGAAGCAGATGCGCCTGGTTTTACGGAATTGCGGTGTAATCGATCCTGAAGAAATCAACGAATACATCGCCCGCCAGGGTTATGCGGCCCTGGAAAAAGTTCTCTTTGAGTTAACCCCGGAAGAGGTTCTTGAAGAACTTAAAGTCTCCGGACTCAGAGGCCGGGGGGGGGCCGGATTTCCCACATGGCTGAAGTGGAAGTTCACCGCCGATGTGGATTCTGCAGAAAAATTCATCGTCTGTAACGCCGACGAGGGAGATCCGGGAGCCTATATGGACCGCTCCACTCTGGAAGGCGACCCCCATTCGATACTGGAAGCCATGACTATCGCGGCAAAAACTGTCGGTGCCGATCATGGTGTTATCTACATCCGGGCCGAGTACCCTCTGGCCATCAAACGGCTGGAAATCGCCTTGAAACAGGCCCGGGAATTCGGACTTCTGGGGGATGATATCCTGGGAAGCGGATTTTCTTTCGATATTGAAATCCGCCTGGGTGCCGGTGCTTTCGTCTGTGGTGAAGAAACAGCCCTTCTGGCTTCCACCGAAGGAAACCGGGGTATGCCGATTCCCAAGCCCCCTTTCCCCGCGGTGAAGGGTCTTTTTGATAAACCGACTGTAATCAACAATGTGGAAACATACGCCAATATTCCGCTGATTATCATAAAAGGCGGTGCCTGGTTCAACGCCATAGGAACTGAAAAATCTCCGGGTACCAAAGTATTCGCCCTTACCGGGAAAATAGAGAATTCCGGTCTTGTGGAAGTACCCATGGGAACCACCTTAAGAGAGATTATTTTCGATGTAGGCGGCGGTATACGGGACGGCAAAGAGTTCAAAGCCGTACAGACCGGAGGACCCTCAGGGGGAGTCATTACGAAAGACTACCTGGATACCCCCATTGATTTTGACCACCTGACGGCCATCGGTTCGATGATGGGCTCCGGCGGAATGATTGTAATGGACGAGGACGACTGTATCGTCGATATCACAAAGTTCTACATGGAGTTCTGTGTTGATGAATCCTGCGGGAAATGCGCTCCCTGCCGTATCGGTACGAAGCGTATGCACCAGATTCTGGATAAGATAACCACAGGAAAAGCGACTCTGGAAGACCTTCAGAAGCTGAAGGATATCGGTCTGGCTACACAGAAAGCTTCACTCTGCGGTCTGGGTCAGACGGCAGCCAATCCGGTTCTTTCCACCATGAAATATTTCGAAGAGGAATATCTGGAACATATCCGGGACGGTAAATGCCGGGCAGGTAAGTGTAAGGATCTGGTGTCCTACACCATCGATGCGGAGAAATGTATCGGTTGTACCGTTTGTGCCAGAAAGTGCCCGGTTCCCTGTATCTCCGGTGAGCGTAAAATGCCTCATGTTATCGATCAGGATCAATGTATTAAGTGCGGTGCCTGTTTCGACGTCTGTAAGTTCGGCGCCGTTATAGTGGCCTAGGAGGAAAAAAAATTCGATGGCAATGGTGAATATCAAAATAAACGGCCAGCCTCATGAAGTAGAGGCCGGAACCAGCATACTGAAAGCGGCAAAGGCCTTTCAGGTAAATATACCCACCCTCTGTTACCACCCCGATCTTGAACCCTGGGCCGCCTGTGGTCTCTGTGTTGTCAAGGTGGAAAACTCACCTAAAATGGTTCGGGCCTGTGCTACCGAAGTAGTAGATGGGCAGAACTATATCACTCACGATCCCGAAATTATGGAAATCCGGAAAACTGTTGTTGAGTTGATACAGTCCAACCATCCCAATGAATGTCTCACCTGTGCCCGTAACGGCAGCTGTGAGTTCCAGGATATTTCTGCCGACTTCTGCATCCGGGAAGCACCCTATTGCGAGATGCTTAAAGATTTGCCCAAGGATGAATCAACACCCTCCATCGTTCTGGATCCACGGAAGTGTATCAACTGCGGCCGCTGTGTTCAGGTATGCCAGCAGCTTCAGGATGTCTGGGCGCTGGAGTTTATCGATCGGGGTTACGGCACGGTGATGCAGCCTGCAGCCGGTGCACTGCTGAATGAAAGCCCCTGTATAAAGTGCGGTCAGTGTTCCGCCCATTGCCCTGTGGGTGCCATTTATGAAAAAGATGAGACAGAAGAATTACTCGCAGCTATCAGAGATGAATCCAAACATGTCGCCATTCAGGTGGCTCCGGCGGTTCGAGTTGCCATAGGTGAAGCTTTCGGTCTTGAGCCGGGGGTTCTGCTCACAGGGAAAATCTATGCAGCCCTGCGTATGCTCGGAGCCGATGCTGTCTTTGATACCAACTTCGCTGCCGACCTCACCATCATGGAAGAGGGCACCGAGCTGGTTCACCGTCTGACATCAAAGGATGGAGGCCCCCTGCCTCAGATTACCTCCTGCTGTCCTGCATGGACCGACTTCATGGAGAAATACTATCCGGATATGATCCCCCACTTCTCCACGGCCAAGAGCCCCATGATGATGCAGGGTGCGGTAACAAAAACCTATTACGCCGAGAAGGCCGAAATAGATCCAAAAGATATCTACTCGGTTGCCATCATGCCCTGTACCGCCAAAAAGTACGAAATCGGCCGGGATGATAATATGCATGCCTCAGGCTACAACGATATGGATCTGGTTATCACCACCCGGGAACTGGCCCGGCTTATCAAGCGGGCGGGTATCGATTTTCTGAATCTCAAAGATGAAGAGGCCGACAACCCTATCGGTGTTTATTCGGGAGCCGGAACAATTTTTGGTGTAACCGGAGGTGTTATGGAAGCAGCCCTTCGTACCGCTTACAAGCTTGTAACCGATGAAGAACTCGGGGATGTGAACATTCAAGCCGTCCGTGGAATGGATGGTGTCCGTTCCGGGGAAGTTCCCGTGGGGGATACTAACCTGAGGGTGGCTGTCGCCCATGGGATGGCCAATGTCCGGCAGTTAATGGATGAGGTTCGGGAAGCCCGGGATACCGGCAAAGAGCCGCCCTATCATTTTATTGAAGTGATGGCCTGCAAAGGCGGATGCATCGGCGGCGGCGGACAGCCGTACAACACCGATGAGGAAGTCCGGCAGAAAAGAGCTGCGGGGATTTACAATGATGATGAGAAGAGCACTGTGCGCTGTTCTTATCAGAACCCCTCCATCATTAAAATATACGATGACTACCTTGGAGAACCGCTTTCTGCCAGGAGTCATGAGCTGCTGCACACCAGATATCATGCCAGGCCTCTGTATCAGAAATAGAGTCTAATCTTTTCTTAATTCCTCCTTTTCCGGCTGCCCCTGACAGGGTGGCCGGTTTTTTGATAGCTACCCACCCACCCGTTGACAACGGAATACAGCTGAACGATAATTCCGCGAAATGAAGAAAGACAGTTTTCGTATTGCCATAGTCAGTGGAAAGCTCGGAGATGTGGACGGTGTCTCCCTGGAAGCGGATAAGTGGATCGATATCCTGAGCTCCATGGGACATAATATTTTCACTATTTCCGGATTCTACCGCCAGCCGGTTTCCGGAGTTCCCGAAGAACAACAGATACTCCTGAAGAGCATCAGTTTTGATTCGGCGGAACAGAAATATTTTGAAACTCTGGTGTTTCCCTATCTTTCCAAGCGCCCGCCTCATTTTACTGAGCCCAGAATGGCGGAAATTCAGGCCGAACTTGAAATGGCAGGGGCTGAAGTCGGCAATCACCTGTACGAAATCGTTCAGGACAATCGAATTGATGTGATTATTGCCGAAAATACCAACGCCATGCCCATGAGTCTTCTGGGAGGTATCGCGGTATACAGAATTGCCACAAAACACCGGGTGGCAACTATCTTTCATCACCATGATTTCTGGTGGGAGCGCAGCCGCTTCAGTGAGAATTACATCGAGAAACTGCTCAACCTGATAATGCCGCCGTCAGACCTGGGGACTGAACATGTGGTTATCTCTTCCTATGCCTCCCACATCCTCAAGTCCATCAAGCGGGTGAACCCCAGGGTGGTGCCCAACTGTGAGAACTTTGACAATCCGGCTGTTCCCGATGACTGGAATGCCGATTTCCGCACAGAACTCGGATTTGCAGAAGACGATCTTCTTATCGTACAGCCTACACGGATTGTCCCCCGGAAGAGAATTGAGGATTCTGTGCGTCTGTTGGGACGGTTTATGGAGGCGTACCCCGAATTGGCCGATCGAATCCGCTTCATTATCTCTTTATATCAGGGTGATGAAATGGATGAGAACTACATCAATGATATCAAGGGTTTGGCCCGGCGTCTGGGTGTTCCACTTTATCTGATTGCAGAGAGAGTTGCATCCCGAAGAGACAAAGATACAGAGGGGAGAAAACTTTACACCACCCGGGATGTTCTGATTCATGCCGATCTGGCCACATACCTCCCGGTCTGGGAGGGCTTTGGCAATGCTTTTCTGGAGGCGGTGTCCTGCAAGGTGCCCATTGTAACCACCACCTACCTTGTGTACAAAACCGATATTCAGGGCGTCGGCTTTAAAGGACCTGAAATCCGGGACCGCTACGATAAAGACGGTCGGCTGGAAATTCCCGACAGCGTTCTTGTAAAAATGCATCGTATACTCACCGATCGTCCATATCGGGATAAAATCGTCGAACACAACTTCAAAGTCGGTCGTAAGGAATTCGGCTTTGATACACTGCGGAAGGGGATTTCCGGGCTGATTGAAGATTATTCCGATGAAATCCGGGCTTCCCGGAGGCGGCTCTCCAAGAGTCTCACCTCGTATTTTGTCTGATAAGAATCGGAATCAGAACAGGA
>QNBK01000090.1 GCA_003644105.1 Spirochaetota bacterium
ACAGGCACCGCAGACAATACATACATCGGCATCAATTCTATAGGCCACAATACACCTCTTTCAGATTATTTCTGAATTGCTTTCTTTAATATAGTTATAGTTATATGTATGGGCAATATAATCGTAAAGGAAACTCCGTTATGATGCATTTTTATTCACTGTTCTATATAATAACTCAAAGACAAATCATAAGAGGAAGAAGACAATGTCTACAGAATCAACCGATCAGTATTTTCAGAATCTCAGTGAAAAATCACAGGAAAATCTGAGAGAAGCAATTACCAGAATTGTTGAAGTAAAAAAGCGTAACGGCAAGATAATGATTGTTACCGGAAGCGGTCCGAATATCCATGAAGGGGTAACAACTTTAATTGCCGAACTGATGGGTAAAGATATTATTGATAGCGTCACCACCAGTTCCGCTGTAATCGCCCACGAAATGGGAGGCAGTCTCGACAACGTAAAAAGAATTAGTGCCGCCGATGTCGGATTTAATCCTGATAGTCACTTTCTCCCCAAGGGTGGTGTTTTTGAACTCTCTCTGATGAGTGATGAGGCAATGACTGAGTTAGGAAATGAGATGGTTCTTGATAATGAAATTATTCAAAAAGCAAAAAAGGCTGAAGGGGATATCATTATAAAAGCAGCAGGAAACATGGCTTACCCCATGGGACTTTACTGTGAAAACCTGAGCAACGAGATTCTTACAATATCCCAGACATACGGTCTTCCTTTCGAAACCGTTGCCGGATGGGGTGCCGACCGGAAAACCATGCTGGGCATGGGGGCTTTGAAGGGAAAACCGGTTCTTGTAACTGTCCCCCAGCTGATCGGCGGTGGAAATGTCGGATTATCGATTGCCGACAGCATCCCGGTGTCCAGAAGAAGCGCCCTTATCGCCGAGATGATTGATGAAGCGGACATCATCATTGAATCCGCAGTTGCCCTCACTCAGGAGATTCACGACGGACCGTTTGAATGCTACACCGGCCATGGTATCTGGGCTTACTGGAATGGCCTGAAAACCTGCAGTCTGAAAGGGAAAACACTGATTCGTCTCGATATGGACGAAAACCTGATGAAAGCCAAAGAATTTCAGGATGAAAACAAAAAGATACAGACCGCCATAGACAAAGGTCTGCCGAAAACCAAGATAACAGGTATTCCATTTCGAATGGAAATGTCTGCATTCGCCAGACTGGAAGACAGCATCCCCGTTATCGGGGATATCGGAGAGTTATGGCCGATAATCGCTGCAGAAACTTCGGAAGCTCTGGACATTTCTCTCGATTTTATGAGCTATCCTCAACAGACCGAACAGGGGAAAAAAATGAGAGATTGGATTGTTGACAATGTTAAGCCAATCAACCGTTCCGGAATTATCAACGAATTAAATAAAAAGGATCAAAAATGAAATCCGTCGGTATTATACCTGCTCGATATGCTTCAACAAGACTTCCCGGAAAACCGCTCAAAGATATCTGCGGCAAACCCATGATTCAACATGTGTATGAAAGGGCCCAAAAGGCGAAACATCTTGATGAAATAATTGTTGCCACCGACGATCAGCGGATTATTGACGTTGTAAAGGGATTCGGGGGTAAAGCTGTTCTAACCTCTGTCAATCACCCGAACGGATCCAGCAGAGCTGCAGAAGTAGTGGCGAAACTGGACTTTGAATTGATTATCAACATACAGGGTGATGAACCTATGATTGAGCCCGGGATGATTGATGAACTCACAGAAGTTATGATCGTAGAAAAAAATCTGGATTCAGCCACACTCTGTTACCGGATTTCCGAAGAGAACTTTGCCGATGAGAATGTAGTTAAAGTTGTGCGGGACAGAAATGATTATGCCCTGTATTTCAGCCGGTCCCTGATTCCCTATCCCCGTAATATTGAGTATCAGAAAGTTTATGAACATATCGGGATTTACGCCTACAGAAAGTCCTTTCTGCTTAGATACAGTGAGCTGGAAAAAACACCATTATCGGAAACCGAATCACTGGAACAGCTGAAAGTTCTGGAACATGGCTTTAGAATGAAAGTTCCCGAAACCCGGTTTAAGTATGAAGCCCTGAGCATTGATACCCTGGAAGACTTGGAAAAAGCCCGACAAATAATGTCCGGAGAATAGATAACAGACAGTCTGTTTAAAAATATCCGAGGTTATCTTAAAGTTCCCTCTTCTGAGAACTCCCAGCTCTCATAAAGAGTTTGCAGATTGTGCAGGTGCCAGGGCTGAATATTCAGTTCACTTGTTCCCCCATGATGGAGCCTGAACTGCCGGGGTGTCATATCCTGATGATCCGGTCTTACAGGGAGGGGCATGGGATCCTCAGAGGAGAAGGCCCAATCCAGAAGTCTGTCTTTTAATTCCCTTTTTATACCGGAACCCTCGAGTCTATCCCATAGGTTGTCCTGCTCATCGGGATCTTCTCCAAGATTATAAAGTTCACCGTAAGGCTTCCCAGGATAATAAACCATCTTATAAGACCCGAACCGAATCATACGGCCGAAATAGTTCTCTGAGAATGCAGCATCTTTATGTTTCGTCCTATCGCCGGAAAGTAGAGGAACAAGACTCTTCCCCTGAACCCCTTCCCCGGATACGGATCCCCCAAGTTCACAGAACGTAGGGAAAAGATCGATGGATTCAACCAAATTATCGACTCGTTTCGGAGAGAACAGATGCGGTGCATGAACGATTAAAGGAACACGAACACTCTGTTCATAAAAATTCTGTTTGTACACCAGACCGTGGTCACCCAGAAGATCACCATGATCTGAGGAGTAAGCAATAATCGTATTATCGTAGAGACCCTGAGTCTTAAGAGTCGTTACTATTTGTCCTACCCAGTCATCGATCAGGGTACAAGTTGCATAATAGTAACTTTTACTTTTCCGGATCTGCTCCTCTGTAAGTTCATCAGTTTTCAAAGGCCATTTAAGACGGTTATTTATATAATCGTAGGCTTCCCGGGGTTTGCGGTCCAGCTCTCCAGGCCTCATATTAACCGGAGGAAACTCCACCCCGTCAAAAAGGCTGTCATACGGCTCCGGAGGATCATATGGATTGTGAGGACTTAGAAAAGAAGCGAAACAGCAGAACGGTCCATCGACAGTCCGGAGATATTCACAGACACTCCTGCCTACAAAAGAATCGATGTGTAGGTTTGCCGGCAGTTTTGATTTAACAGCCGTAATATTCTGTACGTATGAGGGGTCTGAAAAATCATAGAGCCTCTCTCTGGACCATCCATGATGTTCCAGGAACCTCTGATAATCATCCGGGCACGTTGTATGAAACTTTGCTTCGGCGATAATTCTCCCGTCAAATCCGAAATTGTCATACCAGGGGGTCAGATGCATTTTCCCTATCATGGAAGTGGCATAACCGGCTTTACCAAGCTGCTCTCCGAAACTCACTTCGTTTGGTCGGGGAGCATACCAGTTGGCTCGCACCCGATGACTGTGGGGATACCGGCCGGTTAGTATGCTGTAACGGGAGGGACAGCAGAGAGGATTCTGAACATAACAGTTATCAAAGGTGATACCACCCTGTGAGAGGGAATCAATATGAGGAGTAATTGCAACGTCACTTCCGTAGCACCCGATGGAATCAGGCCGCTGCTGATCTGTAATGAGAAACAGAATGTTCGGTTTACCTTTCACCATTTTCTTTAATTAAAACCCTCTTACTTATCCAGCGCCGCCAGTATCCTCTCAACTTCAGCATATTCTTCATCGTTCAGATTCATCACCGGCATAATCATCTTTCGGGTAGCTCTTCCATAATAGGCGGCACCGGCTTTTACAGCAGCATTGAGTTTTACGGGAGGACAGACGGTGAATAGTTCTCGGTATCTGTTTATCAGGCGCTGGCAGTCCTTCACTTTTTCTGCATCTCCCTCTTGGGCAGCTTTGTACATATTTATGTAATGCTCTACCCGAACATTACTCAGACCGGTGACAATGCACTCTCCTCCGAGAAGCAGAGCCGGAGCGTCAAGCATGTCCTCGCCCATAATCCATTTAAAAGACTCAGGATAATCACCGAGAAAACCTCTGGTGAAAAAAACAAAATCTCCCGAGGAATCCTTAATTCCCGCGATATTGTTTACCCGGGAAAGTTCAAGTACTGTCTCGACAGTCATAGGACTCTGAGTTCTTCCGGGAATGTTGTAGAGAATCAGGGGTACCGGGGACTCCACGGCAAGTGTTTTATAATGCTCGAGTATCGTCGGCTGGTCCTTTTCTCCGTAATAGGGCGTTACTGCGACAAAATAATCCGGTTCCAGATCTCCCAACGTATGCATTTCCTTCACAACCTGGGCTGTGGAGGGCTGAAGGGCAGCCAGGCAGAGAAACTGCCGTCCATTTGAAACGTCTTTTACCAGCTTGAAAATCTCTCTTTTCTGTTCTGTCGATAAAAAGGCACCTTCCGCAGTTGTGCCGCCTACGAAGAAGCCATGGGCGCCTGATGAGGATAGATATTCTGTCTGTTTCCTCAACAAATCCAGATCCGGTTCACCATCTTCGGCAACGGGTGTAATGATTGCCGGGATTACTCCCTGTAGATTTCTGCTCATTTTATTCGCTCCTATCACGACATATTTGTATTACTTCACGGACTCTCCGGTCCGGAGTTGTATTCTGGATTTCCGCCAGAACGATGTCACACGGTGCCAGATTGCAGTGTATAACATCAATGTCTCTTTCAATTTCTTTCAGCTCCGCATTCTCAAGTTTAACCGGAGAATACAGAACAGCTCTTCTTGCTCCTGGAAAATCCTGCCTCACTCGGGCCATATCAGAAGCAATACCCATATCCAGATACCCCATTTTCGGCAGCTTCTTCAACACGGCGATGTACGGGGTGATATCCCATTCACAGGTATGCACTCCGAAACGATCGAAAGATTCCGCAATTCTCGAATCCTGGGGAAGAATAAATTCCTCATACATCTCCGGTGAAATCAAATTCATGACACAGTTGCTGACACTGAATTGATTTATGGGAAACCCGCTTTTTCTCTGCTTTTCCTGTATCAATCCTACAAGCCTTATCATCACATCTGTAATCAGGAAGAAAAACCAATGGGCAAACTGCGGTCTCTCATACATATCCAGAAAGATGTTCTGTCCCCGGATATTGAAGCCGTTATTGAGAACACCCTGCCAGTTGAGATAACCGTGAATCATACCCCATTCACTTTCGATTACTTCCATCTGACTGAGAAGATCTTCCACAACCGGGCCGTTCAAAATAGCTTCTACAGATAGCTGCTCAACCTCCTCCACGCTCAGATGTCCGGCAAGATCCAGAACCGGCCATCCATCAGAACGAAACAGCAGGGGAACGCCGAAAGCATGAGGGACAGGAAAAGCACCGTAACATCCGGAAATTGTGGCCTGATCTGTTTCATTATCAGGATCCCAGCAATTCATTGAAGGAAAAGCCTTCACAAGCTCTCCCTTCATCTTCTCTATCATCCCAAAGCGGAAAAAGGGGTCCTGATGAAAAGCCTCCGAAAAATCAGCACCACACCTTCGGGTATACCACAGAGGTTCAAATCCCAGCGAAACCCTCATTGTATCTTCGGTTCCGTCAGCGGGCTCCCTTCTGGCGGGCCCACCTATGGGAATGTGATTTCTAAGCTGTGCTGCAGGTTTGCCCATTCACCTACGACCCGATCATCCTCGGCAGGAACAGCACAAATTCGGGAACGTAGGTGATAAGAAAGAGCACAGCTATCATAACTGCAGTCATAGGTAGACTCTCCTTAATAACCTCGTAAAGAGGCGTCTTGGATAACCCTGATACAATGAACAACAATCCTCCCAGAGGAGGAGTGGAAAGTCCAATCATCATATTCAATACAACAATCACTCCAAAATGCACAAGGTCAATTCCAAGTAAATTAATGAGAGGGAGAACCATGGGAATGAACACCAGGGTTACCGTCATCACATCCATGAACATACCCAGAATAAGAAAGAGTATGTTCACTATCAGAAGCAGCACGTATTTATTTTCTGTAATGCTCAGAAGCAGGCTGGAAAACATCTGAGGAATATGTTCAATTGATACAATGTAGGAAAAACTGAAGGATGCAGCCACAATAATGGATACCACACCGGTCGCCTTGGCCGTGTCGATGAATACTGCCATCATCTGCTTCCAACCGATTACCCGGTAGACGAAGATTCCGATGAGCAAAGCCCAGGCACCGGCCAAAGCACCGGCTTCGGTTGGCGTTACAATACCGGTGTAAATACCGCCAAGGAGAATGATTGGAGTGAACAATGCGGGAAGAGCCTTGAAACTCTGAATCATGAATGCCCTGATGGGATAGCGTTCACCCACAGGATAATTGCGTTTCTTCGCAATATACGCAACATATGCCATCAATGCCACAGCCAGCAGTACTCCGGGTACCATTCCACCCAGAAACAGAGCACCCACAGAGGACCCCGACAACAGTGCATAGAACACCATGGGGATGCTCGGAGGGAAAACCGGTCCGATTGTTGCCGAGGCCGCTGTAATAGCGCAGGAGAATCCATCGTCATAACCTTGCTTCCTCATGGCCTCAATTTCCATGAGACCCAGACCGGAAGCATCTGCAATTGCGGACCCGGTCATCCCGGAAAAGATAAGGGAAGCCACAACGTTGACATGACCCATACCGCCTTTCCAGCGCCCTACAAGAGAGTTGGCAAATCGAAATATCATGTCGGTAATCTCACCGGTGTTCATGATTTTTGCAGCAAAAATAAAGAGTGGAACGGCAATGAGAACGAATTTCACATTCATCTGAGACAGGAATTGTGTAGCCATCATACTTACCGGGGCCGCAGGGCCACCGGCGAAAACGAAGTAGAATATTGAAGACATAATCATCCCGAATCCGATGGGAATCCTGAGGATAAAAGTGATAATAAATGCGATTATAAAGATTAAAAGCGGAAGATTCATATTACACATCACCTCTGAAAAGGATTTTCAGGTCTTTAATAAGCTGGACTGAAAATCGGCCGATGAGAATTACCATCATTATTACGAAGGGGAAATATGCCCAGTTCATGGGAATCTGAAGTACATTTGATTTCTTGAAACTCATGAAATTGACATATTTGTACGAAGGGTACAGAGCAATACTGAAAGAAGTTACCAGCAGAACATTTGCCATAATTCTCATCCATAGCTGAATTTTCGGTTTTGCGTTTTCATAGACCAAACCAAAACGTATATGTTCATCATCCCTTTCCGCATAGCAGACCCCAAACAGAATCGTCCAGAGATAACAGAGTAGGGATAACTCCAGAGGCCATGTTAATGGCACGATAAAATAGCGGAACACTATCTGTATTAGAAAAACCACAAAGAGAACCATGAATGACAGGGTGGGCAGGTAAATCTCGACAATATCAAGAATTGTTTGTCCACCCTTTTTCAAGAGACGTAAATTCCCAGACATAGAACCTCCTGGCCATATCTAATTGAGAGATACCGGCTCCACCGAAAAACGGTGAGGCCGGTATTTATTTACTTACGATTAATTACTGAAAAGATTGAATCTTATCGTAGAAATCCCAGTCCCAGTCACCTGAAACGTTCTGGCTTTCATTCTGGTAAGACCATTTAGCATACTCTTGAAAAGCCTTCTTGTCAGGATCGTCAATGAAGATGATTCCTTGAGATTCCAGATATGCCCGGTCATCGGCCTCGCGGCTGCGCGTGAGTTCATCATTGTACTGCCTGGCAATCTCAATAGCTTCAAGAACAATATCCTGATCCCCTTTGGAAAGGGAATTCCAACGGGCGATATTGATGCTGGGCCATACCGTATCAACAACATGATCTGTCATAACAATATACTTTGTAGGCTCATAGAATTTCTGGATCCTGTCTGTGGGAAGTGGATTATCCTGACCTTCAACAACACCTGTTTTCAGACCCAGGTAGACTTCACCGAAACTCATTGGAGTAGGATTACCACCGAGAGCTTTACCAAGAGCAATCCAGTTGGGACTGTTCGGTGTCCGCAACTTAACGCCGGACATCTGATCCGGGTGACGTACTTCACCTACGCTTTCAACGAGATTGAGCTCACGGGTACCGAGGTAAAAAGCTGCAAGAGGACGCACACCGACTTTTTCAGAAACATCACTGACGATTTTTCCCCAGATCTCGGGATCTGAATACACAGCACGCATGTGATCATACCCTGTAAAGGTGTAAACCGCGTTGAGCTGCCCAAGGTAGGGAACCCATTCTGCAACCCAGCCAGCAGCATAATAAGCCATGTCCAGAGTGCCTTCACGAGCAGCAGACAACTCACCTTCCTGAGTAAAAATCTGTCCGCCATTGTACAGATCGGCACTGATTCTCCCACCGGAAAGCCTTTCCACTTCAAACTTGAACTTCTGCATTGATTTTGACAGAGCAGTATCCGGCGTTGAAATGCTGGACCAGCTGAGCTGAATAGATTCATTACCAGCTGGTTCTGTCGCTGCAGCATCACTACCGCCATTTGCAAATGCAAATGCAGAGACAAGAGCAATCATCATCGTAATAAAAACGATTCTCTTTATCATAGGAACCTCCTTGAGACTCTTCTGAAATTAGTATTTTATTCAGAACAGCCCCATTACAAATAAAACATAGGCCAACGGCCTATTAATTTTTAATTGAACCGGATCGATATCCCAGTTTCCAGGAAATCTCCCGGGTTGCTTCTTTAACACTTTCCCCCAATTCATCAATATTGGACATATCATGACGGGCAGCCGGGCCCGACACGCTTATAGACGCAAAGACTTCACCCTTGGCATTTCTGATCGCTGCACCAACGCAGACGAGCTGATCTTCATGCTCCATATTATCAATGGCATAACCTTTATTTCTGATCGTTTCCAATTCTTTAATCATTGTATTTTCATCTGTTATTGTGTTATCTGTAATTCTTTGCAGTCCCTTCTCCCGGATGATATTCAGTGCATGGGTATAATCCAGATTAGCCAGAACCGCTTTACCTACAGAAGTACAATAAAGCGGTGCACGCAAACCGATAACAGAATAGGTTCGAAGCCATTGTTCAGACTCAATGCAGTCCACATACAGTACTTCATCATTATCAAGCACCGTCAGGTGAACCGTCTCATCTGTAAGCTTATTAAGATTTTTCAGATAAGGATGTGATATTTTGCAGATATCCAGATTCAACTGTGCCCGATTGCCCAGCTCTATCAGTTTTAATCCCAGATGGTACTTACTGGTTTCAGGCACCTTTTCAACAAGCCCCTCGGAAGCCAGTGTTTCAAGAATTGAGTGTACACTGCTTTTTGGAAATCCCAGATTTCTGCTTAGCTCGGTAACTCCCAGATTCTCATTGTTTCCAAGAGCCTCTAAAATCTGGATAGCTTTCAGAACACTACTTACCAAATCAACATCCTAAACTATGTTCGTATATGTGAACAACATTCACAATATTCAGTATGTAACACTAAAATCCGGATGTCAATGAGAAACCATGAAGGGGTGTACGACAGTTTCGTTATTTCTGCATATCTCTTACATAGATTTCTCTTTTGTTGCTATACTGTACGTGATATACGCGTACAGTATAGCTGGGTGGGCTTATGGCTATTGAAGAGATACTTGATAAATTGCAGATTCAAAAAGATCAA
>QNBK01000091.1 GCA_003644105.1 Spirochaetota bacterium
TACGGTCTAATTTGAGATACTGCAGAGAAATTGCCCGATATATTTTCGGCTACGCCTTTCATAATATGCGGCAATTTCTGCAGTATCATTCAAATTACACCTGTTTATGTGAGGGTTGAGGCTTATGTTTCAAATTATAGGTACTACTAAGTGTCGGGATACTAAGAAGTGTCGGTTGTGGTTTGAGCAGCGGGGGATTACTTTTCATTTTGTTGATCTGGGGAAGAAAGGTTTGAGCAGTGGTGAGCTGAAATCCATTGCTTTGAGGACTTCCTGGGATGAGTTGATGGACAGGGATAGTAAAGCCTGGGCTAAAAGGCAGTTGGAGTGGAAGGACTTCAATCCGGAAGAAGAACTTAATGAGGAATCTCTATTACTCAAAACACCTATAGTGCGCGAAGGAAGTAAAGTGGTTATCGGGTATAAGCCGGATGAGTGGGAACAGTTTATCGATAAATAAAATTTGAATGAGGTATAAAATATATGAGTAAGCGAGCGGTTGAATTCTATCAGAAACTAAACTTCCTGAGGGAGAGGATTGAAATTGCAGGGGATGAACCTTCCCTGACAGCAGCATCATTCCTGGACGCTCTGGCCGGCAGGGGGAGTGATGCTAATCTTTCTGATCCCTTTAAAAACGCAGTTGCTGTTATTCACAAAGAGTTTGATTCGGCTGTTGCATCCCCTGGTGATTCCAGAAAAACAGCATTTGAAAGCCTGGAAAAACTATTGAATAAGGGCAATTACCAAGGGAGTGAATCAAAGAGTCAGCTTGCTGAAACGCTATGGGCAGCGTTTTTTCCCGAAGCTTTGTATTTAAGTGCGGATCCGGATAGTCAGATTCACCTTCTTCGGGAAAAACGGGTTGTCCGTATCGACAAAGCTGCATCACAACCTGTAATAGATCCAGCCCGGGAGATATTATTTACATCCAACGTTCTTCTATCTCCGCCGGTAGCGGAAAAGACTAATGGAGTTTCCGGGAGTACCGAACTCGACAGGGTGATAGCAGATGCCGCCCAAGCGGGCAGGGAAAAGCAGCTTTACTGGTACGATCACCCCATCCCGGTCGGCACACCCTTAGAATATGATGAAGCTGTTTACGGCCTTTCTGGTTTAGCCCGGGCCCTCTCTTTCGAAATGGAGAGGGGCAGTACCGAGGCGGGAGCACGATTGAAAGTACTGCTCTCAGTGTCGGTAACCCATAAGGGTCTTCATCAGGTGGCTTTACCCTGGCTTCGGGCCCAGATTGGAAGAACCGATGCTGAAACACTTGAAAATCTTGATGTTTATGCTTTTACAGAAAACGACACAGAAAAGGTGGTTGAGCTCCTCTCTCCCTGGCTGAATAATTCGGAAGATGCTGAATCCCTGAAGAGGACATTCGGAGTAGATGGAGAGTACGGCCGGCATTACTCCTTTCTTAAAGCCTTGCCGGCCTTATGGTCTGTACTGACAGATCCGGATTTGAAAGCAACCTTCAAGATCGATCTTGATCAGGTATTTCCCCAGAAGGAACTTGTTGCTGAAACAGGAAAAACTGCGTTTGATCATTTCAAAACAGACCTGTGGGGAGCCCGGGGGAGAGATTCGGAAAACCGGGAAGTTGAACTGGGAATGATTGCCGGTGCACTTGTGAATGAGAAAGATATCGCCTCGGGACTATTTACTCCGGATATCCCATGGCCCGAAGAATTACCTTACGGGGAAAATCTTCTTTTCTACAAGCTCATGCCAATGGCTGTATCCACCAGGGCAGAACTGATGACCCGTTATTCTGCACCTCAAGTTCCCGACTCCCTTGATGGAGTTACAAAAGCCCTTCATCGTATTCATGTAACCGGCGGAACTAATGGGATACGATTTGATGCTCTACGGCATCACCGGCCCTTCACACCATCATTTATCGGCCGGGCTGAAGATCAGGGTTACCTTTTATCGGTACTCGCAGGGAAACCCGGTGAACCGGTTCTAAGATATGCCCATGCATCCGGCCTTGTGATGCGCCACGATAAAGAGGCCTTTGCCGGGGATGCTGTAAAGGCCGGTAAAGCCGGTTCCTATGTAGGGGATTTAATCAGACTCTTTGTGTTCAGCTGTTATGCTGATTTTCTTCCCGGTGGAAGGGATGGTGTAAAAAAAGAAGTTGATCCTTTCACGGGATGTTTTATATCGCCATTACCCGTTACTCTGGCATTACTCAGACTGGCACTTCACCTCCTTGACTCAGGAAACAGCCGTGAAGAGCGGCAGGCCATACTGGAGCTTGCCGGTGAACGATTACCCGTCTGGATTCATAAAGGGGAAGAGAAAGCAGCGGAATTGAAGAACCTCTGGCACTCTGAAAGAAAAGCCTGGGATTCCTATTATAACGCTTTAGACCGGCTGGAGAATGCTTTATCGGCAAAGGATGCCGGAGCACTGAATACGGCTGAGCGTTTTAACGATATTCTTGAAAACTGTAGAATAACATAATGGCAGCTGTACAATGGTTTCCCGGCCACATGGCCAAGACAAAGCGTCTTATTCTGGACAACCTCAAACGGGTTGATGTCGTAATAGAAGTGCTTGACGCCCGGGCTCCACTTTCCAGCAGAAACCCATTGCTCCGGGAGTTAACCGCGTCCAAGCCCCGTTTGGCGGTATTGAATAAAGATGACCTTGCGGATCCTTCTGCAACAGCCCTCTGGGCAAAACAGTTCAATAAGGAAGGTCGTACTCTGCCGGTAAGAGTTTCCGCTTCCACCCGCAAGGGTATTGAGGCGATACCACGTTCCTGCCGGGAACTCTGCCGGGGTGCAAAATGGCTCTCCAGACGTCCTGTCCGTGCTCTGATTGCAGGTATTCCCAATGCCGGGAAATCAACACTCATCAACACCTTATCCGGTAAAAAGCGAACTGCGGCAGGTGCCACTCCCGGACTGACAAGAGATTTGCGGAGGATTCCCATAAACAGCAGTTTTGAACTCTTCGATACGCCGGGCCTGTTATGGCATAAGTTTGAAGACCCGCTTACCGGCCTTATACTGGCTTCCCTGGGCGCTATCAAGGAAACCATACTTCCGGATGAGGAAGTTACCGGTGAGTTCCTGTACTACATGTCTAATACCTATCCGGCTGTATTACAGGAACGATACAAACTTGATGAACTGCCTGAGACTCCTCACAATCTTGTAGAGGCGGTGGGGAGGATGCGAGGCTGCTTGATTGCCGGGGGTAAAGTGGACTGGCCCAGAACCTGTCAGATGGTTCTCAAAGATCTTCGCGAAGGAAGATTCGGCCAGGTGAGTCTGGAATGGCCCGATGGCAGGGGCTGGAGTTAATCTCCCGGTCTGGCAACCACTTTCCAGTCTCCGTCGGCATCAGCTTCCACCAGAAATACAAGATAATCCACCCCTTCGGGATTTGCTGCTGAAAGCCGGTCCTGGTGCCCTATAAATAGAAATGCATTCTTTCCAGGTATCCATGGGCGCGATGGTTCATACCATTCGGGGAAGAGTTCCTGATATGTATCGGAGGTGTATATTTTATAATTAAACCGGCGTTTGTAGTCCTTGATGTTTGTGATACCCGGAATGCCTATCGGGGGGCGCAATCTGTATCTGGCCATGGCTTTTCCATCGTCTAAAGAACGGACGGGATCTGCCTGAGACCTGTAATATGTCGGTAAATCTCCTGTAACACAAGCTTCAACAAAAGAGAGGGCAAAGTTCATAGCCGCTTCAGGACTCAGCCCTGGAATATCAGCATCTTCATCCTGACGGGAAGCAGGCCCTTTGCCGAATCTTTCCATGGGAAGGGGACGTGCATAGGCTAGTTGAACATCGGGACCGGTACTTTCCACCGACTTTTCATCGTTGCTGCAGTTGTCCCAGGCTTCAAGGGTAACGGTAAATAACCGGCCGGTTACCGGCGTACGCGGAGGCGTAATGAATCTCGCTTCAACGAGAAACCGTCCATCAGCGCCGAGAAGAGAATCTTTTTCTTCAAACCAGTTACTGTACACATCTGCATGTGTATCTGCACCCTCCTGCCATGGATGGGTGAAGGTTGGCACACTGGATGCGCTTCTGAGCCTTATTTGCACAGTAGTGGGGCTGCTTGAACGGGAATAATCATAAGTGGTGTGAAGCCTCCACTTTCTGCTGCCGCCTGATGCTACAGAAGTAATGCCAAGTTTCTCCCAATCAATGGAAGTTACTTCTGTCCAGCCACGACGGCTATCGAGTGTTACAGGAGGAGCTGATTCAGAGCCGAACAGAACAATACTATCAGTGAGAATCATCCCATCATCAGAAAACAACCCTGAGACGATCACTGCAAACAGGATTTGAATAAGTCCGAATCGCTTCATACAAAATTACCTCAGTTCTAGTATCGGATCGCTATCGGGCTTAAATGAGATTTTCCTCCGGTGAACATCAGCTGGCGATGGAGGCATAAAAAAAGCGGAAAACACCATATATGGTGCTCTCCGCTGTGTTTTATGGGAAAGATGTTCAGGCGGTAGCTGCTTTGCCCCGGCTCATCAATACTTTTCCGGTCCGGACCAGTTCCAGTATCCCGAAAGGATCCATCATGGTATGAAATGCATCAACTTTCGAGGATTTTCCGGTTACCTGCAAGGTTATTGTTTCGTCACCAATATCAACGGTCTGCCCCCGGAAAGTTTCGGCAATCTGCAATACTTCGGTTCTTTTTTCCGGCGGGCAACTGACTTTGAACAAAGCCAGTTCACGCTGTATTACATCTTCATTGGCGTGGTCTACCGCATGTATAACATCGACAAGTCGATTGAGTTGTGCCAAAACCAGATTCAGGGTTTTTTCGTCCCCTGTCGCTTCGATATTCATTCTGGAAAACTCAGGCGATTGGGCTTTTGAAACAACTAGACTGTCGATATTAAAACCCCTTCGTGCAAAAACCAGAGCGACTCTTGTGAGAACACCAGGTTTATTACTGACCAGCAGACTGATAGTGTGTTTAATTGACTTTTCCATTACTGCTCATCTCCCGCGCCACTGCGTTTTTTTCTCGGTGCTTCTATAATCATTTCATCCAGCGTAGCACCTGCCGGTACCATGGGAAATACGTTATCGTGCTGTTCTACAACAGCTTCAATGATACAGGGACCATCATTCCAGGCAAGGGCGGCTTTCAGAGTCTTCCGTACATCGGAGCTGCGTTTAACCCGGAAGCCCTTAATACCATAGGCTGAGGCAAGCTTCATGAAATCGGGATTACCTTCGAGTTCGACACCGGTTAGACGGTTCTCGTAAAACATATGCTGCCACTGTCTTACCATTCCCAGATATCGGTTATTCGTAATAAGGATTTTAATGGGGAGTTTGTTGTTAGCTGCAGTGGCAAGTTCACAGAGAGTCATCTGAAAGGATCCGTCTCCAACAACTGTAAAAACAGTTGATTCAGGCCTGGCAAGCTGTGCACCGATGGCTGCAGGCAGTCCGAATCCCATTGTTCCCGCTCCTCCGGAAGTCAGCCAATTCCTGCCTTTTATCGATTGTACAAAATGTGCCGCCCACATCTGGTGCTGACCGACATCGGTACAGGCAATAGCTTCCGGTCCTGCCATTCTGGCCAGTTCCTCGATGATATGCTGTGCCCTCAGTTTGCCTTCTTTTCGATATTTCAGAGGGAACTCCCGCTTCCAGCGGTTAACCTGTTTATTCCAACGGCCGGTATCACCGGGTTCCAGCAGGGGTAATAGAGCTTCTAAAGACGCTTTTGCGTCACCGGTAACTGAACAGTCGACAGGTATTATCTTGCCCATTTCAACTGGATCTATGTCAAAATGGATTTTTCTGGCATTGGGACAGAAATTCTCAGGAATCCCCGTAATTCTATCATCCCATCTGGCACCGATGGCGATGATAAGGTCGCTTCCTGATAAGGCTTTGTTTGCATATGCGGTACCATGCATGCCGGGCATGCCGATTGATAATTCATGGGTATCAGGGAATCCACCCTTACCCAGCAGCGTAGTTGAAACAGGAATATTCATTTTTTCTGCAATCTGCAGGAGCGGTTCTTCAGCACCGGATAAAACAACGCCATGACCGGCCATGATAACCGGACGTAATGCACGGTTCATCAGATCGGCTGTTTTATTAAGATCTTCCGAGTTGGCAACAGGGATTTCCTTATACCCCGGAAGATCCCGGTCATTCTCAATAGTTGGATCAATTAAAGCCGCTGAAACATCCTTGGGGAGGTCAACAAGAACAGGGCCCGGACGCCCGGTAGTTGCAATATGCAGAGCTTCTTTGATAATTCGAGAAATATCCTGAGGTTTGGTTACCATGTAGGAGTGTTTTACAGAAGAGAAGGACATACCCAGAATATCCGCTTCCTGGAATGCATCCAGGCCGATATTTGGAGTTACAGACTGTCCGGTGATAACAACAATAGGAATGGAATCCATCATTGCAGTCAGGATACCGGTAAGTGTATTCGTTGCTCCGGGGCCGGATGTCACACATACAACACCGGGTTTACCGCTGGATCGGGCATAACCATCTGCCATATGAGTGGCGCCCTGTTCATGCCTTGTCAGGATGAGTTCCAGGGGATGGTTGGTTAATGCATCATAAATAGGAATTGAGTTCCCGCCGGGAATCCCAAAAACATGTCGCACACCGCTTTCGTAGAGAACATCGAGCATCACTTCGGCAGCAGTTTTCATTTTATCAGCCATGATACCTCCAATATTTGGAAAACATAGTCGGAATATTGTGTTTATTCAAGAGGAAGTTGTTAAAAACGTTAAAATAAGGTTTAAATATGCTACAAATTGTTTCCATGAACAAAATATTGCAATATGACAGTTAAATAAACCTATGGGAAAACTGTACTTTCAGGGTTTGTCGAATAAGCATGTACTTGTGCCTCATAAGGTTTAAAGTGTTTTACAAAGTCTTAACAGTCCTGAGGAAGGATATTATAGTGTTCCCCACGGAGAAGTGTATGCCTCGTGACATCTATAATGTAAATATCGAGAGCCAGCTTGCTCTTATGAGTCCTAAAGAGCTTAAATCCCCATTACCGGTGGATGATAGTCTGGCCGTGTCAATTGTCGGCTTCAGAGATGAAATCGTCAGAATCCTGGGGCATGATGATAATCGTTTTCTTGTTATTGCCGGTCCCTGCTCTATTCACGATCCAGTCGCCGCTGTTGATTATGCCGAGAGGTTGGCAGTTCTCAGAAGAAAATACAGAGAGAGTCTGAATATTGTGATGAGGGTTTATTTTGAGAAACCCAGAACCAGCCTTGGATGGCGGGGTTTTATTGTCGACCCTTACATAGACGGATCGTACAACATTCACGAAGGGCTCAAGGAAGCCCGTCGGCTTCTGATTGAAATCGGTAGAATCGGTCTTCCTGCAGGTACGGAAGTTCTCGATCCGATAATACCTCAATACATAGCTGATTTGATTTCATGGTCTGCAATCGGTGCCAGAACAACCGAGTCTCAAATCCACCGTGAGATTTCCAGCGGACTGTCCATGCCTGTCGGTTTTAAAAACGGCACCGATGGCGATCTATCCAAGGCTGCCAATGCGGTTCAGTCCGCCCAGCACAGCCACAGTTTTATCGGTATCGACCAGGACGGGCAGACATGTATTTTTAAAACATTCGGTAATCGAAGCGGTCATGTTATTCTCCGTGGAGGTTCCGGCGGTCCGAATTACTATGAAGAGGATATTGAGCAGATCGAAGGTTTGCTTTCAGATATCGGAGTGAAGCCTTCTCTTGTTATTGATTGCTCTCATGCAAATTCCGGAAAGGATCACAGCCGTCAATCACGTGTTTTAAGAGCCGCACTGGACTTACGGATACGGGGGCATGATTCTGTGAGAGGTGTTATGCTTGAAAGTAACCTTGTACCTGGAAGACAGGAACTACCGCAGAACCTCTCAAACCTGGTTTACGGGCTTTCTGTTACAGATGCCTGCATCGGTTGGGATGAAACTGAAGAACTTATTGATCGGGCTGCTTCTGAACTTAAGAAGAATTGATGGTTGCCGGAGGATAGTCTATGACCCGACGCGAAAGATTAAGTACGCGTTTGGCAGGTTTACTCAAAGATCTCCTTGGGGAAAAGGGTTCGTGGTCCGGAGGTGTCGACTCGGGAACCAGTATGGACGGCAGGCCGGTCTCCTGGCTTTTAACCGCTCAGAGGGCCGGAGATAGAATTATTCTCCTTGAAACTGTTACGACAACCGATCAATCCTCCCGGGTGGTACGCTACTGGTTGCTGAAACCTTCTGATAATGGTCGATGGCTGTTGGAAGCTGCTGAAAAAAATCATGAAGCCCTTGATGAAGAGTGGATTAACGATGAGCTGGATGAAACTATCGGCAGGCTTGAAGATCCACAAACAGCCCAATCCATTCTTGAAGTACCTAAGGCAAGGGCACTGAGCCCCGTTGTCTCAACTCCGAGCTCCGGCTTGTGGCCCCGGAGGTTCCGTTCAATTGCTTCACTGGCTTTTTTTATCTGTGCTTTTTTTATTCTGGCGGCTGTAGGCTCTCTTCAGTATCAGCGTATGATACAGCTTGTGGGTGATTTGAGTTCCGCCATAGGGATATCTTCCACCCGGCAGACACAGGCAGTTGAGACTTTAACTGACCGCCTTGAAGCTATGGATGATGAACTTGAACAACTGAGGGATGATGTTCAGAGGGAGCGTGCCGCCTTTGAGTTCAGCCGGAAAAATACCGCAATGACCCTCCGCCAACAGGCAGATGAACTGCCCTGGAGTGATTATTCCAGGAAACGGGCGTTCAATTACCTGGCAGATAGAATCGAATCGTCGGGTAGTTATGGAGACATCGTATATCAGATGTCCAGAATCCCTGAGGATAACGCACAGGCTGAAACAATATTGGCCGTCGACCGGGCCAACATCGTTTCCCTGTCCAAATACCGTTCAACCGTACCGGGTCTGACTTTTCCTGTTCGTCTGGACGGAGAATCTGCCGACGGATCGAACTTTATGATTTCCAGCGGGTTTGGAGAACTGAGGCCCTCAAGCCTCGGTACAGGTGGATATCTACCTCATATGGCTGTTGATATTATTAATGTAAAAAATATTTTAACCGTCACTCCGGATAATGCTATTGTCCGTTTTCCCGGAGAACCCGGCAGTGTTGTCTCTGCCTATCAGGGTACCGTCCTTTACTCTGGGAATGATTCTGTTTATGGCTGGCATCTGGAGGTTTCACACCCTTTGAGAGCGGATTGGATTTCTAAATACAAAGGGGTTGAGAAGCTGACAACCTTTTATGCTCATATGGCTGAAGATCCCGGATGGAAAGGCGGAGAACAGGTAGAGCAGAATGAAAAACTGGGAAAGATTGGTGATACCGGAAGGGCCACCGGTCCCCATCTGCATTTTGAAGTGCGGATCTACCACAAAGGTGGAGAGTTTTCCAATAGATACGGAACTTTTGACCGAATCAACCCCTACGTAAAAAATTCCAGCGACAATTTTCAATCAATTCTTCCACCGCAAGGATAACAGCAGGACAGTAACAGGGCAGGGCATCTTGTTGAACACCAGATCGTTATCTTCGTCAGTTCTCATATAGTTTTTAATAAAGTCTGCCGGATTCAAACGTTCCCGCCGGGCCAGCCTTGTAACATCTTTATTCCCAAGCGAATGCCGGGA
>QNBK01000092.1 GCA_003644105.1 Spirochaetota bacterium
AGTGAGCCTATTACACCAACAGGCTTGGAAATTCGTGCAAGTCCGCGTTCAGGGATTTCCTCGGCTATGCCTACTGTTTTAACGTTCTTGACATCAAAATAAATACCTCGGCATTTACCGCTGACTTTGGCGATTTTTGAAGCGACATCACCTAAACGGCATTCATTGTATGAGAACTCAGCCAATTCTTTCACAAGTTCATCATTCGCTGCAATTTCCCACGTGATTGCCGCGGCTAGTTCATCTACCTTTTGTTGTGAGAACCCTTCTGCTATTTTTTGCGCTTTCCGTGCTCTACTGATCAATTCCGCGATATAAGCTGTCGTATCCGAATCATTCCGGCTCATAGCCACCCTCCGATTGGTTTCTTTTCAGCTAATACAAATATTTGATTTTATTCTATAACTTATGAACGAAACTGTAAAGTTTCGATTGAGTTTCGGTTTATAGACAAAGATCAATCCTGGATGTTATATTTGTTTCGAACTGATATTTCGATACAAAATTACGATGTGAAGGCCTAAACGATGTCTGAAAGCCGTATTAATGAAATTAAAGAACTTCTGAAACAGAAGAAGAAAGTTTATGTTAACGATCTGAGTGCGCGTTTAAACGTCAGCAAAGTGTCGATAAGAAAGTATTTATCCAGAATTGAAACTCAGGGCTTTGCCATTCGTTTTTACGGTGGGGCTTCACTGGTTGAGGCCTCTTCGTTTGAAGATGGAATCGAAAGGGTTTATTCAGATCCCCTCAGGGTCTCGCTGGCACATCAGGCGCGTAAACATATTGCTGATGGTGACTCCATTTTCATCGGGTCCGGCCGTTCATGCTGTGCCCTTGCCCGGGAATTGACCGGTTTACAGGATCTGACAGTCGTCACCAACAACATAACCGCTCTGCCTGAATTGATTAAAAATGCAACCCGGGTTTACCTGATCGGCGGGGAGGTAACGAGTACCGATAATCAAACGCTGTTTTCGAGTTGGGAATCTCCTCAGACTCAGTTGGGTAATATCTTCGTTAATAAGGCGTTCACCAGCATATCCGGTTTAGATCTGAAAGCCGGCCTGACCGTAGACTCCATCATCACGACATACATCTATAAGCAGATCCCTTCCATGGCTCATCGCTGGTATCTTATTGCAGATTCAAGGAAATTTGATAAGATTTCCATTTATCAGGTTGCAGAGCTCAGCCAGATCCACACTCTTATTACCGACAAGATTCCTCAACATTATGCTGAAGGTCTAGCCGCGCTGAATGTCGAAGTTGTTCAGTAGCTGTTCGGGGGCATTTTACTCTACGGTACTCAGCTATCATCATCCCCTCAATAATTCAAAGTGTCGCCCGATATGGGCTTCTAATGCGCTCCAGTACTCCTTTATTGAGTGTCGGAGCCGCGTGAAGAACCTGTCTTTCAGGTCGGTATCCTTGAACAACTCACCATTGGAGACATGAAGAACCTGCCGATCGGTTGTGTTTTTGAAAACAACGGGAAGCTCGCCATCTGAAAGGGTTGAAATGTCTGTTGCAATTTCAAGATCCGGAGTGATGTGGTAATAACTTCGGGCAGTCGAAAAAACTTCATAGGCTCTTCTAAAAATGTTCCTGAAGAAAGTCGGATCCACACGGGACAATGTCTCCAGAGCGACCAGCCAGTTCGTTCCAGAGGTTTTCAGATGATAGGCTCCCTGAACAAGCCGGTCGGTAATCGGATATACCGAGAACTTGTCGCTGGATGAATGGATGGATATTTTGTAACCCAAATCTCCGGCGATGGCTGCTACCACAGGCCTGGTAAAGTTTGACGGCGTGATCCAGAGCTCTATTGTAGTTTAGGGCGATTCGCTGCAGTAATTGCTCGTTATAGAACAGTTCTGTATTGGATGACAGTGTGATTGTACCCCTGTAACGAGCTTCAATCGATTCCCTCAGCACCGGATCGATTTTGCTGTATTCCCTGCTCACAGTCTGGATATCGGCATCCATGAATTTGAAAGACAGGTAATCCGAGAGGTCGGCCGTAATCATGGTACAGCCCTGCTTCAAAGCCGAAATCACCGCATCGGCGTCCTTCAGGTGATCGCCATCGGTTGCCCAGTCGCCCTCATATCCGGTGTTGAACACCGCCCAGGTAGCGCCATCAATCACATCCTGATATGTTCGGCCCTTAAGGTCCAGCTCCCGCAGAGACTGCTGAGCAAGAACAGGAACATTTTTCTCCATTCTGCAGACAAATGAGCAGACGGGAACCGTCCTTCTCCTTCAGAAATCCGCTGAACTCATCGAAGAGTGTATTACGGGCCCCTGCCGGATGCAGTATGAGAAGATAGTCTCCGTCCTGTCCCCGGAGGGAGAGAAAAACCAGGCTGTCATAAGATCTGCGGGACAGAGGGTAAACCTTTAAACGACTCTGAGTCACGGAAGTATCAGCCTCAGACGAAGACATCATCATATCCCAGAGCTGCTGGTCGTCTGACTTGATTAATCCCTGATACTCCACAGTTACAGTTTCCTGTCTCAAAGATTAACCACTTTGCCTTCTTTTACGGCTTCATCGGCTCTGAGAGCCCATTCCACGGCTTTATAGCCATCGGTAAAGTTTACCCTCGGCTCACTTTTATTTTTCAGGCATTCTACAAAACCCTTCATCTCAGCGAGATAGGTTTCCTGCCAGTATTCATAAAACCATTTGCTGCAGTTCTGATTCACTCCGGATTCATCTGAGTATACGTTTCGGGTATTGAACGAATAATCGCCGATACGGATGGAACCTTTAGTTCCAAAAATCTCCATCGGAGCATGGTATCCGTAAGCACTGTTCCGGCTGGCGGTGAGTATCACCATGACGCCGTTTCTGAACTTCATCATGATTGAGGTGTTATCCATATCGTTGCAGGCTTTCAGACCTTCATAGGCATAGACCCCACCGACACCGTAAATGGTTTCGGCCTCAGAACCGGTGAACCAACGGGCGGTATCGTAGTCATGGGTCATCATATCTGCAATAAAACCACCGCTGGTGGGAGCGAACTTAACGATGAATTCTTCAATACCCGCCTGGTCTCTGGATTCAATACGGATCAGAATGGGGTCGCCGATAAATCCCTCGTCTACTTTCTGCTTTGCTTCCATCAGATTCTTGTCGAAACGGTGATTGTAGCCCACCTGAAGGGTGAGTCCATCAGCCCCTTCCACCACAGATTTGATTTCGTCGATTTCATCTTGAGACAGACCGATGGGTTTCTCCGTGTAGATGTTCTTTACACCGGCCTTGACGGCTTCGCAGATGATTTCCCGGTGGGTCTGAGAGTTTGTAGCGATGACGATACCGTTGAGTTCTTTGTTTGCAAATAAATCCCTGTAGTCGCCTGTAACCATGGAGGGTGAGAATATGGTTCTGGCTGTTTCGAGTTCCTTATCAACCACACTGCACACGGCTGTCAGTTCGGCGTCAGGAATGTTGCTGTGGATATTTTTTGCATGTTCCAGGCCCAGTCGGCCTAAACCGATGATTCCAAGTTTTGTTGTTTTCATAAATTGATCCTAAAAAAATGGCCGCCCCTGGAGGAACGGGCGGCCGCAGAGATTAATCGAAGTTCAGCATCACCTTGAGGGCTTCGTTCTTCAGTTCAATAGCTGTGTCCATGGCTTTATGAAGATCGTTGAAGCTGTAGTGATGGGTATTCAGGCCCGCAAAGTCAAATTTGTCATATATACGATCCATGAAACGAATAGTCCGCTGACCGAAGTCTTTTGTTCCGCCCGAACCCCGAATTGTCATGGTTCTCCAGATGGTCTTGCCGATTTCCACAGGAACTTTCCGTCCGATGGAATGGCCTATAAGCCCCACTCGGCCACTGTGTGCGGCGATATCAAAGAGTGACGCGATTGCGTTGTCGTTTCCCGAACACTCGACGGCCACATCGGCACCGTGTCCGTTGGTAAGGTCCATAATCTGTTGAACGATATCGCTTTCGGTGGGATCCAAGGCAATTTCAGCCCCGTATTTCAGGGCCGCTTCCCGGCGGTTCTTAAGCGGATCAACAGCGATAACCTTTGCGCCGGAGGTGGCTGCCACCATACAGGCCGATAGTCCGACCGGACCGTTACCAAGAATAACCGCTATATCCGAGGCGTCGATATATCCACCATTACCCCAGATGCCGTAATAGCCGATGGAAAAGGTTTCCACCCAGGCGCCGTCGGCGAAGGTCCAGTGGTCAGGAATCTTGTGAACATACTGTTCCTCGACAACCATATATTCGCCGAATGCACCAGGAGAGTCGGGACGGAAGCCGATTTCCCGCATGTTCTCGCATGCTGAAGGCATACGTCCGTCCTTACATGTGGGGCAGACGCCACAAGCCATGACGCAGTCTCCGGTGACTTTGTTTCCGATCTTGAAGTTCCTGGCGGCATCGGTGCCGACTTCGACGATTTCTCCACCCCATTCATGCCCCGGAGTGTAGGGGCCGAGGTCGTATCGGCCTTCGGCGGATTTACCCTCGTAACATTCCACGTCGGATCCGCAGATCCCGGTGGCTCCGGTTTTTATAAGTACCTGATCAGGTTTGATTTTCGGCACTTCAACTTCTTCCACTCTGAGGTCTTTTGGACCATGCAGGAATGCAATCTTTGCTTTCATTGTATTTCTCCTAAGATTTTTTTCATGTTTTCCAGGCCCAGGCGGGCCGCTTCGGTTGGTTCGGGATCCGGGCGATGTTCCCCGGAGAGGTATCCGGAGTAGCCGGTTTCAGTCAACGCAGTCAGTATTGAGCGGAAATCGAGATGACCTGCGCCGGGATACAATCTGTTCGAGTCGGCGTAATGGAAATGAAATATGCGGTCGCCGGCATTGCGGATACTTTCCTCTATGGACGGTTCCTCAATATTCATATGAAATGTATCCAGCAGCATCCCGAGGTTTTCTCCGCCGACTTTTTCAATGAATCCAAGGCCGTCTTCGACCGCATTCAGCAATGACGTTTCGTACCGGTTGATGGGCTCAAAAGCTATTTGGACACCACTGTCCGCCGCAACATGACAGCATCTGCTGAAACCGGTGAACATCCACTTTTCCGCATCTTCCGGTTTAACCTCGGATTGGACTATGCCCCTGAGTAATCCGACTACAATTACCGCACCTGCCTTCTGTGCCAGCGGCACATGAGATATAAGACGTTCAATGGCCTTCTCCCGGATTTTGGAATTCGGATCTGTGAACGACAGCCCTTCTTCTCCCCAGGCCAGTCCCGTCCCGATGGCCGGGATTTCCATACCGGCGGTCTTCACTGTTTCGATGATGCCGTCCTGATCGATGGTTTCAGGATCTCTGACTATCAGCTCTATTCCGTCGAAACCGAGTCTTTTTATGACCGCAACATTCTCGGCGAAATCGCCTTTAAACGGATAGGCGCTGAACTGAACCGGTTCCGGTGAAAGACAGGTGCAGAATTTCATGAGTTAGCCTTTATGGAACGGGCCCATGTGAGGTAGCTCATATACAGATTTCCAACCCTCGCTCCAGGGCTCTTTCAGGAAGGGAGCCAGATCTTCGTCGGTCCGCAAGGATACTTTCTCCGGTAGTTTTCCGGGGGGGAAGGCATCGAGAATATCGTTTACCACCAGGTTCAGGTACTCGCAGATGGCGGCGATAGGCCGCTTGGCTTTTTCTGGTGTGGCCTTGCTGGGGCTTCCGACAACACCCTCCGGGGTGGCAAAACGCTCGATGGCGATATGCCCTTCACCCTCAGACCATCGATGGGGTCTGCGGTAAGGATCCACAGAGAGGTCGAAATGTCCTTCGGGAAGGAACGCTTCACCTTGTGCATCCCGGACATATTTCATGTTGATCATATCCTTGAACATCAGCAGCGCGACGGCGGTTTCGGCTTCATCGGCATGAATGAAATTGGTGGTGAGTGAATCTTCGCGGTTTACCGGCATGAAAAACTCCCGAACGGCCCGGTGCCAGTCGATTACCTGAACGACAGCGGGAAGCTGGAATCGTTTCATAAACTCCTGAATGGCATCAACCAGTGTCCAGAGATGACCATGATTGTTCACTAGAACAATCTTGCGATAGCCGTCATTCCAGAGGCCCAGCATTGTGTAGATGAGCATCTCCCGGACGGTTTCCGGAGGTATAATCATCGTGCCCGGCATTCCCATGTGGTGGTAGGGATGGCCGCCATAGTTAATGGGTGTGAAGGCAATGTTGACTTCCCGGCCATCCTTGGCTGTTTTGCGGCGAACCGCTTCGATAATCTGAGTCACCATAAAGGTATCCAGACCGGTGTTTGCATGATCCCCATGGTTTTCTGTACACCCGACAGGAACAAGAACCACGTCATTTTTACGCCGCTTCTCGATGGCTTCCATCCGGGGTGTATTCTGGATATAGCATCCCGCTTTACCCAATTCCGAATCAGAGGGAACATCGTAATCTTTCAGAATCTTCTCGATTTCACTCATTGGTGCATCGAAGATTCTCTTTTTCATTCTGCCGACGCCGTTGTCCTCGAAAATGATATGAGGATAATCGGTGGTCAGCCATTTTTTTTCAGTTGCTTCCATGCTGGTATCTCCTTGTTGGAAACGTTTACGATTTTTTACCGACAAAAATTGCCAGTGTCAGACATTATGACAATCGTATAGTAACACAGTCTTGTATGCTGTCAAGTATTAATGTAAGATGTGTTGAAGGTTTTTACGGTTTTTGCATTCGCGATAACCTGATAGATCTTCTATATACTTTACCTTCAGGAACTTATGGATATTCAGCCCGTCAAACAGAAGACTGTCGTTTATCAGGTTGTGAAACAGCTCAAAGACCTTATCGTTTCAGGGGCTTTGAAACCGAATGATAAATTCCCCAGTGAATTAAAACTGGCGGAGATGTTTGGAGTCGGCCGATCCACGATTCGGGAAGTGATGAAGATTTTCCAATATATCGGCATTGTGGAAGTTCATAATCCCAAAGGAACCTTTCTGAGTGACAGCTCCAATATATCATCTGAATCTCTTGAATGGGCCATGATACTCGGAGAGAAGGATATTTCCGAAGTTATTGAATTGCGGATGGTGATGGAGACTCAAGGCTTGTGGTATCTTCTGGATTATCGTCGAAATGACACGGAACTCCGTGAGAAAACGATCCGTGGTCTGGATAACGAAATCAGCAATCTGAAAAAAGCAATTGTATCCGGATCAATTGAAAAGCGGCTTGATGCAGACTATGTCTTTCATGGACTTGTCATCCAGGTATGTGAAAACAGAATCTTCCGTAATCTTTATCATACAATGAAAGAATTCATGAAGATGGAGATTAATTTCGCCCAGAAAGATGTTAATACACTCTCTGAGATTCCTACCCACCATGAAGAACTTCTGGCTTCAATTGTGGATGGTGATTTTCATGATACCTGTGAGCTCTTCAGGCATCACATCCGGAATATCGATCAGTTGCTGGAGAGTAAATTGAAATCCGATCCACAGAGCTGAACATATCGAAAACCGGTATTCCTGTGCATTGACCTTGGCTTTCCCAAATGTCAGTAAACGTTTACGAGGAGTGAAAACAATGATATCAACATTACATGGTCAGGTTACCTTGTTCTCCAATATTCTTTCTGACGTCCGGGTAGCCAAAGAGGCCGGCTACAAGGCTCTGGAGGTTCATACCGATAAATTAAACCGGTATCTGGATGCTGGACGCACAGCACAGGAACTCCGCCAGACCATGATTGAATTTGATATACAGGCAGCTGCTATAGATATAATCGGCGGCATTGAAGTTACAGGTAACAGCGATCGGGAGAAGCTTTTCGCCGAGACTGAGCGGCTCTGCCATGTTGCCCAGATAATCGGTGCGCCGACGGTACAGGTGAACGCATTCTCTGCCCTGGATGGCCTCGGGAGCAATAAGAATATAGAAATCACGGCTATCAATCTCAAGGAGATTGCTGATATAGGCAAATCCCGCGGAATACGGTTCCAGATTGAAGGAGCAGCCTGGACGCCCATTCATACTCTGGATGATTATCTGAGGCTGATCGAGGTGACAGGTAGGGATAATGTGGGTCTTGTCATTGATTTCTGGCATTTCTGGGCGAGCCGCGGGGCTGAGCCGGAAGATATCGCTAAACTCGATGTCGGACTGATTTACGGTGTTCATGTCAGTGACGGTTATCGTCCGGGAATCGGGGAACCTTGGGTTGATGAAACCGAACTGAGGGGTGTGCTGCCCGGTGATGGAGATATCCCGGTTCAGGAGTGGATGGACGCTGTAAAGGCAACCGGCTTCGATGGTTTCGTTTCCGGAGAGTTCCTTAATCCAATTCTGTGGGAAAGGGATCATATCGAAGTGGCAACAGCCATGCGCATCGCCATGGAACGTTACTTCTAAAAATCAATTACCGGTATTCGGGATCGAACCATTGCAGCGGATCCTTGTTTGTTCGGACCAGCCGGTTCATTGATAAGAGTTTCTGCATATAGTTAACCGGAATCTCGAAATCAAAGAAGTCGTTATTTTCGGCGATACGTTTTGGATTGGAGGACTTGGGTATGGGATAGACACCAATCTGCCACAGGTACCGCAGGGCAAGCTGGGCAGGTGTTTTACCCAGTTTTTCGGCGATTTCAATCAGCGTCTTATCTCTGAGCAGCCCGGTTCCAGCAGAGAGCGGGCTGTAGGCTTGTACGGCGATGTCATGTTTACGGCAATAATCCAGGAGCATGAAATCGTTATACCAGAGATGGCATTCAATCTGATTGATCATCGGTTTGATACGGCATTCATGCAGTAATATATCCAGCTGGCTCATCATAAAATTCGAGACACCGATAACCTGGACGCGTTTCTCATCGTATAGTCGTTCCAGTGCCTTCCAGGTCTCAAGGAAACTGTGAACCGGGCCCGGCCAGTGGATCAGAAAGATATCGATAGATCCCAGTTTTTTCTCGCTCTCTTCGAACGCTTTGAGTGCGGGGTTGAATCCATGGGCGTTGTTCCACAATTTGGAAGTAATGAATACCTTACTTCGCGGTACACCGCTATCATTGATTCCCTGACGAATCAGGTTTTCATTTTCGTAGCATGCCGCTGTATCAATTCCTCCATAACCGGAAGTCATCGCCGCCTTGATAGCCATTGAAGCCTGCTCCGGAGTTCTGATATCCCAGGTTCCCAGGAAAATCGGGGGAATATGCCGACCATCCGGTAAGATGAGCAAAGGCCTTGATTTCTGCATTTTTAATCCTTTTTTATTCTCTAAAACTGGAAATAGTTGTCCATTGCCAGTATTGAAGCCCCTTTCAGGGTATCGACAGAATTACGGTTGTTGAAGACCAGCGGTACTTCCCGTTTTATTCTGGGCAGGGATAGCACTTCAACAAGATTGATAATTCCGGTTTCCAGGTATTCACATCCGGAAGAGTAGTCGCCTTCGATAATGATAATTTCCGGATCAAAAAACAAGATAATATGTGAAATCGCCATGGCGAAAAGTTTGATAATATTATCCAGGGATTCTCTTATAATCCGGTTTCCGGTGTCAGCGGCCTTGAACGCATCGTTCAGTGTCATCGGTTGTTTTTTTTCCTTGGATATCCGGTCCAGGAATGTCTGTATCGATATG
>QNBK01000093.1 GCA_003644105.1 Spirochaetota bacterium
AAAAAATCATCTGCTGAGACGGTTTTAAGAACCGTTTCTTCTGCAAGAAGGGATGATGTAGATATTAAACATATCAGCAAAAATACAAGTACATTAAGATTAAGTGAAAATCCTGTTTTTTTAATATTCATATCAACAGTATAAGGATTTATTTTGAAGAAAAGGAAATCTTTGAATCTGAAAAACTTTCGGCGGGTCCGGGAATTAAAGAAGTCTCTTCACTTCTTCCAGTTTTTTACTCATTCGGCTTTCGGAAATTTTTCCGGCGGGACGGATATCCCCGGCAGCGAAAAGAGCAACTTTCAACTCTTCTATCATTATCCGGGCTTCAGCAAGGGACTTGCGTTTTTCACGCCCTGACATGGGAGAAAGATTGTCTTTGATATCATCAAGTTGTTCTTTGAGAGGATTCCATATTCCCACAGCTTTTTTGTCTTTTAAGGGGTCTGCGGTTCCTTTCCTGGCCCGGGAAACCACAGCCTTCATCCATCTGGGCAGGGATTTCCAGGTTTCTGGTTCGTAACGAAGGATAAAATCGCCTGTGAGCATTTCTTCAAGATCTTTCAATCTGGCTTTGATGAAATCAGGCCTGTGACTGCTTATCTCCAGAGCGGTAAGGATTTTACGCTGCTCAGAATAACAGGAGAGCACCGTGGTAATCTGCTCCAGATACCCTGCAGCTTTTGAATGGATTTCCCCTCCGCCGTCTTTGAGTACTTTATTCCAGACTTTTTTTTCTCTTACACAATCCACGGCGAACACATCATCGATTACACGCTGCCAAAGTGCATTCTCAAGTGTTGCCGCTCCGCCGATGTAGTTGGCGATTACCCGGGACTCCCCGCTGATATGCAGCGTCTTTTTGAAATCCCTGATTTCCCGGCTCCAATGGATTCCCGCCAGAACGGCAAGTCCCTTCCTGTGGGCCGCCTGTGCATCATTTCTGTTATCAAGATAGCGGAGAGCTGCACTGGTGCCCTCTGATACCAATGCCGGCCAGAGAACCGCTCCTCCGGGAATGGAAACCGATTCGGGAATATCCATATCAGGCCATGTCTGCAGGCCGGGAATCTCATGTTCTTTCCTGTACCGGCTGCTCCGCCCTTTATCATCTGTTGAAGTTTTTACGGTAGTGAGCACGGAGGGGTCTCTCCCGGCGGCCAGCTCACGGCCGGAGTCGTCCAGCAGACTGAATCGAACCTGAAGATGTACCGGCAGTTTATCAGGGTTCCAGGCGCTTAAAGGTATATCCACTTTTCGTTCCCTGTAGAGCCAGGCGGTAAGAGCACGGATAAGATCGACACCTTCCTGTTTCATTCCTTTAAGGGCTTGGACAGCGGTCTCCGGGATGGGAATCAGTTTCCGACGGTACTTTTTTTCCAGACCGCGTATCAGAGCCTCTACCTTTTCTTCCAGAAGCCCGGGAACCATCCAGTCTGTTTTATCAGGTGTAAGGTCTGAAAGCCTCCCTGAGGGGATTTTCAGGCTTACACCGTCATTTTCTGATTCACTGTCAAAAACGTAAGAGAGTTTCCACTTATCTCCGGCTATTTCCACCGAATCGGGAAATGCGGCCAGATGTTTTCCATCTGGTACACCGGTTAAAAGATCTTCCTCACTCATAAGAAGTTTTTTTTCTCCCTGCTGCCGGATGTAAAGGTTGAGGGTTCCGAGGTCAATTACATCCCGGGGAAGAGCCTGAGCGTAAAAAGATGCCACCGCCTCTTCACCGGCAACCAGATCCCGCCGGCGGAGCTTCTCCTCCATACCTTCAAGCCGTCGGATGAGCCGCCAGTTGGCCCGAAGAAAGGGATAGGGAGAGCTGTCGGCGATATCACCTTCAACCAGGGCCTTACGGATAAAAATTTCCCGGGCCTCTGATGAACGCACCGTTCCGTAAGGAACAATGCGGTCTCCGGAGATGAGAAAGCCATAGAGGCGCATCTGTTCTGTAGCCAGAACAGCCCCGGATTTTCGGCTCCAATGGGGATCGATCCAATTCCGTGACGCCAGGTCCGATCCGAGATCTACCAGCCAGCCCGGATCGATGGCCGCTGCCGAACGGGCATACAATCGGCTGGTGCGGACAATTTCCGCCGCCATTATCCAGGGGGATGCGCCCCTGCTGAGAGCAGAACCCGGATGGATACGTACCTTGCGGTTCCGGGTGGCTTCGTACACGCCCTTTTCTTCCAGCCTGGCGATGTGGGAGAGAAAACCGCTGAGTATGGCCCGATGTATCACCGCATACCTCTCGGAGAAGTTACCCTTTTTATCCAGAGATAATCCGGCTTCCCTGCGGCGGGGACGGTATCCGTTCTCCTCCATTACCAGGGTGAGCTGACGGTGGATGTCCATCCACTCCTTCATACGCCGGAAGGAAAGGTAGTTCTCGGAGCAGAATTTCTTCAGTTTGCCGCTGTAGGAACCTTTTCTTTTATAAGTTCGAAAAGCATCCCATATATTCAGCCAGCCGATAAAATCCGACTGCTCATCGATAAACTTTCTATGGGCGTTATCCGCACTGCCGGCTTTCTCCGGGGGACGTTCCCGGGGGTCCGGGAGGCTCAAGGCCGCCGCAATGGGAAGCACATCCCCCAGGCAGCCTTCCCGGTCGGCCTGGAGCAGAACTTTCGCCAGTCTGGGGTCCAGGGGAAGCCGGGCCATCAGGCGGCCGTCCCGGCTCAATCGGCGGGAATCGTGTTTTTTGGTTCGGGAGTTGCCGGCAACCATTGCGGAGGTATCTCCCCCGCCTTCCAGGGTCCCGGCTTCCAGGGCCCCGATTTCCCTCAAAGTCCGCAGGGCATCCCTGATTCCCGCCGAATCCGGAGGATCCACAAAGGGGAAGGCCTCAATATCCTTTATCCCCACATCCAGCAGACTCAACACCACTTCGGCCAGATTGGTCCGGCGAATCTCAGGCAGGGTAAACTTCGGCCGGGCCAGGTAATCCTCTTCGGAATACATCCGGATGCAGATACCGTTGGCCACCCTTCCGCATCGCCCGGCCCGTTGATCGGCGCTGGCCCGGGAAATGGGATCCACAGGGAGGCCGTGGGTCCCGGTGCCCGGGTTGTAACGGCTGATACGGGCCAGACCGGTGTCCACCACGTAGCGTATCCCCGGTATGGTTAGAGATGTTTCAGCCACATTGGTGGCCACAATAAGTTTGCGGCGCCCTCCTGAGGCGAAGGCTTTTTTCTGTTCGGATGAAGAGAGCCGTGCGTAGAGCGGAACAATGTTCAGCCGGTCGGCAAACTCCCGGCCGGCAATCATCATAGTTTCCCGGATATCGATTTCAGTGGGTAAAAAGGCCAGAATATCCCCGGAGCGGCTTTCCTTCATCAAACTCGAAATCGCCACCGCAGTTCTCTCGGCCAGACTGGATGCCGCATTTTCCCTGTCTGAGCCTTCAACCGGTTCCTCATAACGAATTTCCACCGGATAGGTGCGCCCGGACACCTCGATAATCGGAGCATCCCGGAAATGTTTTGAAAACTTCTGTGTATCCAGGGTGGCCGATGTGATAATCACCTTCAGATTCCGTCGGCGATCGATGAGTTTCCGAACCATGCCCAGAAGCACATCGATATTCAGGGACCGTTCATGAGCCTCATCAATAATCAGGGTGTCGTAGGCGTTGAGTGCAGGATGGCCCTGTGCCTCGGCAAGGAGTATGCCGTCGGTCATCACACGAATGTAATTTGGTGCCTTGCTGGAGTCATGAAATCGGATTTTGCATCCCACAAGCTCCGGGTTTTTAAGTTCCTCTGCGATTCTCTCAGCCACGGTGATGGCGGCGATGCGCCGGGGCTGGGTGCAGCCGATCAGCCCGTCCACTCCCCTGCCCGCTTCGATGCACATTTTTGGAATCTGTGTTGTTTTCCCGCTTCCGGTTTCTCCTGAGAGGACGATTACCTGGTTTTTCCGTATGGCATCGACGATTTCCTCCCGTCTGACAACAATGGGTAATTCTGCAGGGTATGAAGTGTCCGGCGGTGTGCTCATCCGGCGTCGCCGTTCTTCAGCGGAGGCTTTGAGGCCGGATATCAGTTTCTCCAGTGCGGCATGGGAGTCTGAGCTATCTTTGGTTTTCCTGCGTGCTTTTTTAATTCTCTCTAAATCCCGTTTTAAATGACCTCTGTCGCAGCCCCGGATTTCACCCATCAGCTTTTCGGCTTGTTTGAGCATCACAGGTTTTATTTCCCGGGGAGCTGCACCCGGGCCTTTTTCACTCATCGTTCGTATTTACCCTCTCAGGGCTGTGAGGTCAATAGGAAAGGCAAATACAGTTGCAGATAAAACCATACGCATGTATAGTATCGAAATGTCTGATGGCAGAAAAATCATCCACGTGGACATGGACGCCTTTTTCGCCGCAGTTGAACAACGGAACAACCCCGAATTAAAAGGCAAACCCGTGGTTGTCGGCGGGCGTCCAGACAGCCGGGGAGTTGTCTCCACCTGTTCCTACGAGGCCCGGGTATTCGGCATCCACTCGGCCATGCCCACCTCAGAAGCCTACCGCCGCTGCCCCCATGCAATCTTCCTCAGCCATGGAAACTTCGAAGAGTACCGCAAAGTATCTAAGCAGATCCGGGAAATCTTTCATGAGGTAACCAACCTGGTGGAACCCCTCTCTCTGGATGAAGCCTACCTCGATGTAACTGAAAACAAACTCAACGAAGCCTCAGCCACCCGTCTTGCCGAATGGATCCGCAGAAGGATACTCGAAGTTACCTCCCTCACGGCTTCAGCGGGAGTGTCCTACAACAAGTCCCTGGCTAAAATCGCATCAGACTGGGATAAACCCGACGGTCTTACCGTTATTACCCCCGACATGGCCGAATCCTTCCTCACAGACCTCCCTGTCAGCAAATTCTGGGGTGTAGGTCCGGTAACCGCTGGAAAAATGAAAGAAGCGGGTATCCACACCGGGGGAGATCTGCGCACCTGGCCGCTATGGAAACTTACCGAGGCCTTCGGAAAATCTGGTCCATGGTATTACAACCTCTGCCGGGGTATCGATAATCGCCGGGTGGAGCCCACCCGGATTAGAAAATCCCTGGGGAAGGAGCGTACCTTCGGAGAAGACGTGGATAATCTGCCGGAGCTTTCAGATTTTCTGGAAAATCTCTGTGAAACAGTCTGGGAGGAACTCAAAGAGAAGCAGCTGGACGGCAGAACCCTGACAGTCAAGGTGAAATATGCCGATTTCCAGCAGGTTACACGAAGCCGTTCTTTTTATTCTCCTCTGCCGAACCTGACATCCTTCACCGATACCGCTCTTGAGCTCCTGGGGGAGAGTGAAGCCGGCAGCCGCCCTGTACGTCTTGTGGGGGTGAGCGTTTCATCCTTTATCGGAGAGGAACGTCCCGGTGAAGCTCACCAGCTGCTGCTGGATTTCGGTAACTCTTCAGTTCCCGAGCAGAGAACCAATACCCCCAAGTACGCCTGAAGCCCTGGGAAGGGGGATATCCACAGGGAGTCCTTCAGTCAATTCATCCATTGCGGCATCCAGTTCCGACTGGTGAGAATCCAGCTGTAATGAGAGGGTTTCCAGCATTGCTTTATTATCATCCCAATCTTCAATGAGAGTTTCCAGAGCCTCCAGTTGCTCTTCAGCTTCCGGGGGTATCACCTTTTTCAGCTCTGCCTCTCCTGAGGAGAGAAGATAATCGCCAATCTCCTTTTTCCAGGGCATAAGACTCTTTGGCTCAATTTGAATTTTCAGATCGGTTTTCCCGCCATCGGCTGAGAAATTATAGCTGAAGGGTAAAGGGGGTGTTGATGGACCGAAAAAGAGAATGGGGTTCCAGTCGGATAAAACCACCTGTCCACGAGAACTGAAATCGGCGTCACCTTCGGGGTTGAAACCCCGCACATTAAACACGGATTGTACCGTTATCATGCCGCCGGGGGCATCAGGTCCTCCGGTCCACGGTGCTGCTCTGCTGCTCAAATTTCCTCTTATCAGGTTTTCAGCGGTTTCCCGTCCGTCAATGGTTATCTCTGAAGATAAAACGCCCTTAATATCTATAGAAAGAAAGGATGCCGCTCCTGCCAGATCCTGATCAATTCCAATGTTCGTTCCTTCAATGCTGATATCATCTCCCTCAAGGTTCAATAATTTTATAGAGAACCTGGGAGGAAGAGCTGCGGGGAAGAATACAATTCGGCCGCGTTTCATTCGGCCTTTTCCAACAACTCCAGAATCATCAGAATCCTCATTCTGAGTTCTATCCCTCAGGTGTAAAACGATTTTTCTGATTTTTTGATAAGCAGAGGCAGCTTTGGGTCCGGCAATAGAGATAACAGCGGTTTCAACCCATCTGTTCAGCATCTCATCGTTGAGAGAGAAGTTGTTCTGCACCGTATTTAAATCGTTATTGATGGCAGAACGTCCCTTTTCAAGCGCTCTCCGGGCATCCTGTGATGCGATTTCAAGCTCATTTTCAAACTGCTCAACAACAGTACTTTCAGCAGAAACATCCCCACCGAGATTTTTTCCCTCCTCTATCAGGGATGTCCACCCTTGAATATCGGTTTTTCCCGGCAGCGGTTTTGACAGGTACACGGAGATTCTTTCTCCGAGAGCGGTAATATCATCTGATTCCCGGTTCACCCGGGCAGTCCAGTCCTTATTTCTCTGTTCAGCCGAACCGCGTAAGTTTTTCAGTAAATTCAGCGTTTCATCGGGAATCAGTTCAGCCAGATCTGCAGAGGTGGTCTGGAAACCTGATAAATTAAAACCGCCGGATCCTGAACCTGCCTCAAAACTCTCAGGGTATACCGCCGCAGTTTCCCGGGAAGCATTCAGTGCGGCAGCACCGGATAGTTCATCGATAACAAATCTTCGGAAAAATACGGCAGACCAGCTGAAATCTGTCTCCAATCCGGTGAAAAGCAGTGAATCAACCATTGGATCGGTTTCCGAGGCAAATGCCAGTTTCTCCAGTCTGACGCTGCCCTCAAGAGGCCGGATATCGAGGTTCACGACGGTAACGTCTGTGCCGCTGAGAGTCTCAAGTACCTCCTCAAGGCTCCCGGCAGCCAGGGAGTCCAGAAAAAACAGGCTGAATACCACCGGGATAAAGATAATCAAAATGAGAATAATAAGACGTAGGGTCCGGGGACCGCTTCGTGCCTTACGTACTTTCTTCAGAATACCCTTGATTTTTTCAGCTCTTTTTTCATCTGAAGGTTTGGAATAGTGATATTTACCATCTTCCCCTCGGGGAAAAGAATCATCAAAAAGCTTTATTTGCGAGCTGTCGGTTAACATTCCTCTGATGGACCGGATTTTTTTCTCTTTCAATGCTCCTCTGAATGAACGGTGAATCCTCATGCTGCCCCCCCGATTCTCCGTCCGGCTGAAACGGCGATACTGAGTTTTTTCAGAAGAGGCACTTTTCCCCCCAATTTACTGAAGAGGGTTTTAACTTTGACAGCCAGATACCTCCGATAGAGTCCGACAAGAATCAAAGAGATCAGAAACCAGAAGGGCCAGCCGGCAATCCCCAGAACGAAACCTCCGGTTACAAATGAGTCATTCAACCGGAACCAGTTAGTCCCGGGGAGGCTTAAGAATCGCCCCATCGGCTCGTACAGCCCGGGGCGGCTGAGAATAAAATAACCAAGGCGCTCGGAGAAGGGGTCAACAAAGGGCATAAAAAGTTTTCCTGCAGCCATCATCCCCAGAAAAGCGGCCTGATTTAATCGAACCAGCATCATGGGAATAAAAAGAACAAACCAGAGAAGAGTAAGACCGGGAATAAAGGCCAATGTGATTCCCACAGCCATTGAAAAAGCAATCATCCGAGGTTTCCCATAAGAGGAAAAAGCACCAATTATTCTCGCTATTAACAACAGCATTCCTAACCCCTTTGCCGCATCAGGCTGCGGCCGCTAAGATGAGCATAATCTATTTCAGCGGAGATTTTCATGGAAAAACAAGTAACTGTTTTGAATGGGCCGCCAAAACTGTACCTCTATTCAGCCTCTCCCAGACGTGGGGAACTGCTCAGGAGAATCGGAATTGACTTTATTCCCTTTCCTGTGGTTGCCGATGAGAGTATACCCGGAGACCGTTCATCCGATGAAATTGTCAGCATTATTGCCAAAAGAAAGCTGGAAGAGGGAATACAGGCTCATCCATCTCATAGTGATTATTGGGGACTTGCCGCAGACACACTTGTTCAGGGGCCGGAAGGATTGCTGGGGAAACCGGAAACAGCAGAAGATGCGGCGTCCATGCTGCAGTTACTCTCAGGAATCACACACAGGGTTTACACCGGTATTGCCGTTTATTCCCCTGAAAAAGAAGCTGAGATTCAAATCAGAAGTATCTCTCATGCAACTACAGTGGAATTTCGTAAGCTCAGCGAAAAGGATATAAAAAACTACATTCTTACCGGCGAATGGAAAGGCGTAGCCGGTGCTTACAGAATACAGGAACGAGGCGCAACTCTGGTTGATCGTATAAATGGGCTCTGGTCTACCGTAGTGGGCTTGCCTATAAGCCCTCTTTATGGCATTTTAACGGCGATGTCCTATCCATTCGGCTAGGCTCCGGTCGAGCGTGTTACGTTCCGGTCGTAATTTTCCGTTGTCCTCTCAATTTTGTCCGGACAGCGAGATTCAAGGGAAGGGCCGCATAAATCACTTTTACGGGTGAGTAATGCGGACAATCAGAGGAGTAAACATGGCTGTTGTAACCATGAAAAACCTGCTGGAGTCAGGTGTCCATTTCGGTCATCAGACACGGCGCTGGGATCCCCGCATGAAGAAGTACATCTTCGCACAGCGGAACGGAATCCACATCATCGATTTACAGAAGACCATCGTATCCATCAAAGATGCATACGACGTGGTCCGCAAGAATGTACTGGCCGGTAAATCCGTACTATTCGTCGGAACAAAAAAACAGGCTCAGGCATCTGTTAAACGTGAAGCTGAACGCTGCGATATGTTCTTTGTGAACAACCGCTGGCTCGGCGGCATGCTTACCAACTTTTCCACTATTAAAAAATCCCTTCTTCGTTTGAAAAAGATTGAAAAGATGGAAATTGACGGCACATTCGAGCAGCTCACCAAAAAAGAAGTGGCCCGTCTGCTGAAAGAACAAGGCCGGCTTGAAAAGAATCTCGGCGGCATCAAGAACATGAACGACCTTCCAGGCGTAATGTTTGTAATCGATACCCGCAAAGAAGCTATCGCCGTTGCCGAAGCTCAGCGAATGGGTATACCCATCATCGCCGTTGTTGATACCAACTGTAATCCTGAAGGTATCGACTACCCGATTCCCGGAAACGACGATGCTATCAGAGCCATCAACCTGTTCACCCAGGTAATCGCCAATGCCGTTATAGAAGCTGATAATGAGCAGGGACTCAAAGTGATTGAAACTCTTCAGGATGAAGGGAATGAGGCAGAAGCTGCTGTTGAGACAGAAGCTGCTGTTGAGGTACCCGCTGAAGAGGCACCCGCTGTTGAGGCATCCGCTGTTGAGGCACCTGTTGTTGAAGAACCTGTTGTTGAAGAACCCGTTGTTGAAGAACCCTCGAAAGAAGAAACTCCCTCTGAGCCTCCTGCAGCAGAAGCTCCTGCAAAAGAGGAGAAATAACGTGGCCGTTACT